>NZ_VKHT01000366.1 GCF_014141535.1 Streptomyces alkaliphilus
GGGGCGGGTCGGGACTCCGTTCATCGGGTGACCTCCTCATCGAGGGTCCGGTCCCCGGCGGTCCGGTCCCCGGCCGCGGCCTCGGGCGGACGACCGGTCAGCCGCAGGAAGACCTCGTCGAGAGTGGGACGGCGCAGCCCGATGTCCTCCACGAGCGTGCCGCGCTCGTGGAGCGCGCGGGTGACCTCGGCAAGGGCGGTGATCCGGTCCCGCACGGCGGCGTGCACGCGCGACTCGTCCTCCTCCACGACCGGCTCGGTGTCCGCGGCGACCCGGGCGAGGACCGCGGCCACGGTCGGCAGATCGACGGGCTCGCGGACGACGACCTCGATCCGGTCGCCGCCGACGGCCCGTTTGAGGCCGGTCGGGGTGTCCTCGACCACCTTGCGTCCGTTGTCCACCAGCGCGATCCGGTCCGAGAGGCGGTCCGCCTCGTCCAGGTAGTGGGTGGTCAACACCACGGTGGTGCCGCCGCGCACCAGCTCACGGACGGCCTCCCACACCTCCATCCGGCCGCGTGGATCCAGGCCGGTGGTCGGTTCGTCGAGGAAGAGCACCTCGGGGGCGAGGATCATGCTCGCCGCCAGGTCCAGGCGGCGGCGCATCCCACCGCTGAATGTGGCGGGGGCACGGTCGGCGGCCTCGGTGAGGTCGAACCGTTCCAGCAACTCCCCGGCGCGCCGCCGTGCCCGTCGGGCGTCGAGGTGGAAGAGACGACCGAACATCTCCAGGTTGCGTCGGGCGGAGAGGATCTCGTCCACGGCCGACTCCTGGCCGGTCAGGCCGATGCGGCGGCGAACCTCCCGGGGGGCGGTGATCACGTCGTGGCCGGCGACCACTGCGCGTCCCCCCGTGGGGCGCAGCAGGGTGGTGAGGATGCGGACACAGGTGGTCTTGCCCGCGCCGTTGGGGCCCAGGAGTCCGAGGACGGTGCCCCGGGGCACGGCCAGGTCGAGCCCGTCGAGAGCCGGCTTGTCGCCCCAGCTCTTGGTGAGTCCTTCGGCGAGCACCGAGTACCGGTCACCCGTGGGGTCGGGTGGGGGCAGCGGGAGAGGTGGTGAAGCGGGAGGAGGCGCGGAAGCGGACACGACGGAGAAACTCCCGGAGGTGATGTGTGGACGGTGGTGCGGCCCGGTGGGACGCGAGGTGCGGCACGAGAGACCACAAACGGCGTACTAAGTACGCAGCACACCATGATGCGTACACCGTACCCGGAAGTCAAGACTTCCCGGGTACGGTGTACGCATATCGGGGTGGGGACGGTGACCGGACGAAACGGACGCGCGGCTAGGATGACGCCACCATGACCACGGCACACAGCGGCAGCGGCGACCTCTCCCGGAGCATGGAACTCCTGTGGCGCGGCAAGGAGCCCTCCGGCCGCGGCCCGCGCCCCGGCCTGACCCTGGAGGCGATCGTCGACGCCGCGATCACCCTGGCCGACCGGGAGGGCATCCCGGCCCTGTCCATGCGCCGGGTCGCCGCGGAACTGGGTGTCGGCACCATGTCGCTGTACCGCTACATCCCCGGCAAGGGCGAACTCCTGGACCTCATGCTCGACCGGGTCCTGAGCCCCGGCCCCACCGGAACCGGCCCACCCCCGCCGGAGGCCACCGAGAACTGGCGAACCGCCATGGAATTCGTCGCCGTGAGCAGTTGGCGGCTCTACCTGGCCCACCCCTGGCTGCTCCAGGTCAACCAGACCCGCCCCGTGCTCGGTCCCAACGCGCTGGAAGGGCTCGAGTTCGTCCTGGAGGCACTGAACGGAATCGGCCTCCTCGACGCCGAGCGGATGGCCGTCATCATGGCGGTGGACCACTACGTCACCGGCACCGCCCGCACCTACGTCCTCCAGGCGGTGTCCGCCCGCGAGACCGGCGTCAGCGACGAGGAGTTCTGGGCGGCCCAGGGACCGATCCTCGGCGAGATCCTGGAGAGCGGTCGCTTCCCCCGACTCGCCGAACTGGACCCCGACAGCTTCTCCGTGGGGGGCGTACAGGCCCTGCGCTTCGGGCTCGACCCCCTCCTCGACGGCCTGGAGCGGTACATCGACGCCCGACGCCGCGGGGAACGCCCGGCACCGGATCTGGTCGTCCCCGGAGCCGGTAATCGGGAGGCCGACACCGACCCGAACGTCGACACCGACCCGGCCGACTCCCCGGAATCCGGTACCGGCGCCGCTTCCCCCGACACCCCGCCCGGGGGAAGCGAGGACACGCCCCCGGCGAACCGATGACGCCCGCCGGGCCGCCCGTGGGGCCGAGGGGGCCCGACGACCGCGCGGCCCGTCGCGTCGACGCGACGACGGCCCCGGGGCGTCGCTAGCCCCGACGCACCCCGGCTCCCCGGAACAACCGGCGCAGCGCCACCACCAGAACCGTGGCGGCGAGGACCGCCAGGACGGTCCGGGTCGGGAAACCCTCCTCGGCCGCCGCCCCGGCGTCCCCGGTGCCCTCCGTGCCCTCCGTGCCCTCGGCTGCCTCGGCTCCCCCGGCCTCCGGCGTGCTCCCCGGGGCCTCATCGGCCTCCCCGGCGGCCACCTCGTCCGGCAGCTGCCGGCCCCTCAACTCCACCGGCTGCACCCGGCTCATCGCGCCCTCGGAACCGAACATCAGCGTGCGACCGTCCGGGGTGAAGGTCACCGACTCGCCCTGCGGCTGAAGGGGAACGTTCACCACTCCGAGCGACTCCGGCTCCTCCCCCTCCGCCCAGCGGAAGATCTCGGCGTTGAAGTAGCCGCGCAGCACCAGCCGCGTGCCATCGGGGGAGAAGGCCCCGTCGGTCACCCACAGATCCGTGTCGTGGTGGCGGGTGAAGACGTTGGCGCCCTCGGTGCTCATCTCCTCCGGGCCGATGTAGACGGCGCCGCTGCCGTCCCGTCGCTTGCTGGCCAGGTAGACCCGTCCGCTGTCCGGGTGCACCATCAACGCCTCCGCGTCCCGCGGGCCGTCCTCCCAGGTCACCGTGTACACCGTCGGCGCGAGGGTGATGTCGGCGAGGGTCTCCGGCTCGGCGAAACGGTAGATCCACACGTGCGGCCACGCGCCGTCGAAGTTGTCACCGATGTCACCGACCCACAGGTCACCGTCCGGACCGAGGTGGATCGCCTCCACGTCCCGGAACTCCACACCCGTGAGCGTCACCGTGGCGACCGTTCGACCGGTGGTGCCGTCCACGGCGTAGATCTCGGGCGCGTAGTCGCTGTCGTTGTGCGTCCAGTAGACATTCGGATGACGATGGCTGGCCTGCAGACCGCTGGACTCCACGATCCGCGGATCCTCGATGGTGAACTCCCGCCGTGCCGCGGCCCCGTCACCTTCCTCGGCCACCGCCGGCGGAGCCGTGATCACCTCCGTGCCGGCGAACACCGAGACCACCAGCAGCACCATCAAAGCGAACCCGGCCGGGCCCGGCCGGGGACACCGACGGCCCCGCCGGGGGACACCGGGGGCCGGCACCCGGTCGCGGGAGGGGAACGCGGGAAAGGAGACGGAACGGCGACGCATGATCCCAGCCTGCCGGCACACGGCGGGTCCCCCGCACCGGTGCTTGCCCGGAGTGCGCTCCAGCACATTGACTGGTGCGCCATGAAGTACACACATCTGGGACGCACCGGCCTCAAGGTCAGCCGCATCGTGCTGGGGACGATGAACTTCGGACCCGAGACCGACGAGGCCGAGAGCCACACGCTGATGGACGCCGCCCTGGACGCGGGCATCAACTTCTTCGACACCGCCAATGTGTACGGGTGGGGGGCGAACAAGGGCCGCACCGAGGAGATCATCGGGAGCTGGTTCGCCAAGGGCGGCGACCGCCGCGACAAGGTGGTGCTCGCCACCAAGGTCTACGGCAGCATGCAGTTGGACGACAAGCCCGTGTGGCCGAACCACGACAAGATCTCGGCGCTCAACATCCGGCGGGCCGTCGACGCCAGCCTCAAGCGGCTGAACACCGATCACATCGACCTCTACCAGTTCCACCACGTGGACCGGGCCACCCCGTGGGAGGAGATCTGGCAGGCGATGGACGTGCTCGTGCAGCAGGGCAAGGTGCTGTACGTGGGGTCCTCCAACCACGCCGGATGGAACCTCGCACAGGCCAACGAGACCGCCGCCCGGCGCGGTTCGCTCGGCCTGGTGAGCGAGCAGTGCCTGTACAACCTGGTGGAACGGCGCGCCGAGATGGAGGTCATCCCGGCCGCGGAGGCCTACGGCATGGGTGTCATCCCGTGGTCGCCGCTGGGCAGTGGCCTGCTGGGCGGCGCGATCCGCAAGGAGCGGGAGGGTTCCGGGGCCGGCGGCCGCACGCTGCGAGCCCTGGAGAACACCGCTCTGCGCGAGCAGATCCAGGCGTACGAGGACCTGCTCGACAAGCACGGTCTGGAGCCCGGCGAGGTGGGTCTCGCCTGGCTGTTGACCCGACCGGGGGTGACCGGTCCCATCGTCGGCCCGCGTACCCGCGAGCAGCTCGACTCGGCCCTGCGGGCCGTGGAGCTGGAGCTGGGTGAGGAGGTCCTGTCGGGCCTGGAGGAGATCTTCCCCGGTCCCGGCCCCTCCCCGGAGGCCTTCGCCTGGTGACCTCCACGGGGTGGTGCGACGGGGATCATGCCGTCGCACCGCCCCGGGCGTCCCGAAACGTTCCCGGGAGCGTTCCCGGAAGGGCGGGGCGGGG
>NZ_VKHT01000367.1 GCF_014141535.1 Streptomyces alkaliphilus
CCCCTCCCGCCGGCGGTTGGTGAGGGGGCGTTTGTGCCGGCCCCGGGACTCGTCCTCCGCACCCGGCCGGGGCCGGGGGCGGAGGGACGTTCACCGCCCGTCGTGGCGGGGTTCCCCCCGGTACCCGTCCCCGTCGGCGCCCGGGTCCGGGGACGGTCGGGACCAGGGCCATCGGGGCCCCTGCCGGGGCGCCGGCTCCGGGTCGTACACGTACCGCCAGCCGCGCACCAACCCCAGTCGGCGGGTGTGCCCGCGCGCCTCCAACCGGTAGACGTGCTCCTCGGCGACGGAGCCGTCGGGCCCGGGCACCGGTACCCGGTACTCCTTGGGCGGGCGCCCGGTCATGCCCAGCAGCACCGGCAGCACCCGGCCGTCCAACGGTCCCCCGACGAACGGGATCGGTTCATGCTTCACCTCGGCGCGCCCCTTCCGGGCCGGGGGACCCGACCGCCGCCAGGGCGGCGGCGGTCTGCGGATCGTGCCGGGCGGTGGCGGCCAGCACCGCCGAGCAGTGGTCCACCAGCCAGTCGCGCAGTTCCGCGCGGCCGGGCCGGCGCCCCTCGTCCAGCCAGGTCAGCGAGGCCGCCTCCACGGCGGAGATCCAGGTGCGGACCGCCATCAGCAGCAGCGGCCCCGGGCGTTCGACGGCCATGTGCGCCATGATCTGGTCGGCGGCGGCCCGTCGCACCCGGTCCACGATGGCGCCGGTGCGGGAGGTCTCCGCGACCCCGCCACCGCGCAGCAGGGCGGTGAACCCCTCGGCGTGGTCCTCCACGAAGGCCAGGTAACGGTCCAGGGCCCGGGCCAGGCGCTCCGGAAGGGGGCCGTGCCGGGGCTCGGTGAAACACCCCTCCAGCTCCTCGGCGGCGTCGAGGAGCACCGCCTCGTACAACTGTTGCTTGCCGCCGGGGAAGTACCGGTAGACCAGCGGCCGGGAGACACCGGCGGCACGGGCCACGTCCTCGGGGGAGACGTCCTCGGGGGCGTGGTGGGCGAACAGTCCCTGCGCGGCCCGGATCAGCTGTTCCCGGCGCGCGTCGGCGCTCAGTCTGCGGTAGGCCGGATCGGCCGGCGCGGGGGGCGTGCTCATGTCCGGAAGCGTAGTGCGCCGATCGACGCCGGGACGCGGGCCGGCCTCCGCGCCGACCCGCGCCCCGGCGGTTCAGGCCAGCAGCCCCGACTGCCGCCACATCCGCCGGGCGGGCCCCCGCAGGACCCCGATCCCGTCGAGGAACCCGGTCAACTTGTGGGCACCGTCGCGCATCACGGCCCGCCGGTGCTCGCTCGCCCGCACCTGGGCCACCGCCTCCCGGCGGTCCAGCCCGACCCGGGTGTAGACCTCCGGGTTGATGAAGGCCACCGAGAAGACCCGGGCGAACCCGCCGCAGCCGAGCCGGGTGAACTCGCGGTCCCAGCGGGGGGCGGTGAGCATTTGCCGACGCAGCTCCTCGCGGGCGTAGCGCACGTGTCGCGCCTCCTCCACCACGTGGATCCGGGTGACGCCGCGGATCAGCGGCTGAACCCGCTCGTCCGGGAAGGTCAGGCGCTGCATCCAGTCCAGCACCTCTTCGCCCAGGAGGGTCGCGGTGAAGGAGCCGGGCGTGGTGGAGAAGGTCTTGAAGAGCCGGCCGAGGTTGTGGTGGTGGCGCGAGACGGGGTAGGCGGGGGCGCCGGTCCAGCGGATGGCGCGCGCGAACATCATCGAGTGCCGGCACTCGTCGGCGATCTCGGTCAGCGCGTAGCGCACGTGCGAGCTGGTCATCGCCTTGTCGTAGATGTGACGGACCAGCAGCTGCATGAGGATCAGCTCGAACCAGATGCCCAACGAGGCCAGGGCTGCGGCCTCGTGGCGGGATAGGTCGACGCGCTGCTCCTCCGACATCCGGTACCACAGCGGGGTGTCGTAGAGGGAGACCAGCTCGGGCGGCCAGTACCACAGGCCGGCCACGGGAGGCGATTCCCACTCCAGCTCGGTGTCCGGGTCGAAGGAGTGCCGGGCGGAGGAGGCCAGCAGACGCTCGGCCACCCGTTCGCGGTCCCGCAGGGCGCCCAGGGCGTCGCGGAGGGCCTCGAAGTCGATGTCCTCACCGCCCGTGCCGGAGGACCCGGGGGGTCGGCCTTTTCCGGGGGCCTTTGCCGGGGCGCCCCCGCGCGGGAGCCGGGTCACGGGGTGCGGTGGTGTCATGGGCGACCTCCTCGGGGTACGGCGTGCGACGACGGCGCCCCCTTATGAGACTACTTGTCAACAAGGGCGTCAATCCCTCGTGCGGGTGTTCCGGGAACGGGCAACCCGGCTGTTCCCGACCGTTGTTCACGCCCGTTGTTCACCTCGCGGCCATGGTCACCGGGGATATCGGTAACCGTTACCGGCTGTGCTGGCGTCACCGATCCGGCACACCGCCCCGCGCAGGGGAGCGACGGGAGCCCGGGACCGGCCGGACGCGACGGGGAACCACCCGGGGACGGGGGTCCCGCGCCGGCACGACACCGGAAACCGCGGTGGAGAGCCGGTCCGCACGCCGGGCGTGCCGCGTGACCAGCGCGTGGCGCGCCGGGGGACGACACCCACCGGGAGACACCGGACGATGACACCCACAGCGAGCCGGCCGGGCCGCACCGCACCACCCGCCGGACGGCACCCGAAGCCGAAGGCGGCCCCCCGCCGACCCGGGCGCCCCCCTTCGCGGTGGCGCCCACCGGGCCCGAACTCCATCCGCGGCCGGGTGGCCCTCGTGCTGACCGTGCCCACCTGCCTGTTGCTCATCCTGGTCGGCGTCGGGGTCGCCGACCACGCCGGGCGGTGGTCCGCCGCCGGCCGCAGCGCCGAGCGGGTCGAGCTCTCCCTGGACGTGCAGAGGTTGGTCCGGGAACTACAGCGCGAGCACGGCCTGGGCACCGGGCTGGCGGTCGGCGCCGGTCGCTACCGGCCCGAACTCGCCGACACCCGTCGTCGCGTGGACGGCCTGCGCCGCACCGTCGACCGGGCGCTGGAGAAGGGCGACCCGGGGGCCGCGCCCGCCGTCCGCTCGGCGCTCGACGCGCTGAACCGCCTGCCCGGCATCCGCGACCGCATCGACAACGGGACCGCCGGAGCCGACGGACCCGCCTACTTCTCCGAGACCATCGCCGGCCTCAACCGGGCACTGGCCGAGGACCGGCCCGCCCACGACGACCGGGCCCTGATCACCGGTCTGGAAGCCCTGGACGGCCTGTCGGACGCCTCCGAGGCACTCTCCGTCGAGCGGTCCGTGCTCACCGCCGTCCTGGTCGCCGGGCGCTTCGAGCCGGTCGACCACCTCGCCTTCGTCCAGGCGCGCGGGGCCCGGGCCACCGCCCTGGCCGGACTGGACCGGGGGGCCGATCCCGTCGTCCGCTCCGCCGTGCGGAAGGTGCTGGAGTCCCCGGAGGGCCTGCGGCTGATCGAGGTGGAGGAGGAGCTCGCCGCCTCCGCCGACGGCCGTGAGCTCGCCGTCGACCCCCAGGAGTGGTGGAGCGCCTCGACCGCCGTCGTGGACGGTCTGCACGCCGTGCAGGCCGACACCGCCGACGCCGTGGCGTCGCGCGCCGAGGAACTGCGCGCCGACGCCGGTCGGCGACTGGTGGCCTTCCTGCTGTTGGGACTGGTGGTCATCGGCGCGGCCGTGCTGTTCTCCACCCTGGCCGCCCGCTCCGTCACCCGCCCCCTCACCAGGCTGGCCCGGGAGGCCGAGGACCTGGCCGGTCGCCGCCTGCCGGAGACCGTCCGCGCCGTGCAGGAGGCGGAACCGGAGGAGGCCCAACGCCTGCTGTCCGGCGCGCCCGGGACCTCGGCCGGGGACCCCCGGCGACGCGGAGAGCCGGAGGAGGTCGGCCAACTGGCCGCGGCCCTGAACCGGGTCGAGCACACCGCACTCGGACTCGCCGCAGAACAGGCCGTGCTGCGCCGCAACGGCACCGAGTCCCTGGCCCACCTCGGTCGCCGAAACCAGCAGCTCCTCCATCGCCAACTGCGTCTGATCACCGCGCTGGAGAGCAAGGAACTGGACCCCGATGCCCTGGGCGAGCTGTTCGAGCTGGACCATCTGGCCACCCGGATGCGCCGCAACGCGGACTCCCTGCTGCTGCTCGCCGGGGAGCAGTCCCCGCCCCGGGTGTGGAACGGCACGGTGCCGGTCGCCGAGGTCGTCCACTCGGCGATCTCCGAGGTGGAGGAGTACCGCCGGGTCGCCCTCGTGGAGGCCGCGCCCTGCCTGGTGCACGGCCGGTGGATCGCCGAACTGTCGCACCTGTTGGCGGAGTTGATCGAGAACGCGCTCACCGCCTCGCCGCCCTCCCGGCCGGTGGAGGTCTACGGCTGGTGGGACGGTGGCGAGTACTGCCTGGTGGTCCTGGACCGGGGCAGCGGCATGAGCGACGACGAACTCGACCTCGCCAACGAACGCCTGAGCGGTGAAGCGGAGTTCCTCGGGACGCCCACCCGGCGGCTGGGCCATTTCGTGGTGGGGGCGTTGGCCGCCCGGCTGGGCGCGCGGGTGGAGGTGCGGCACACCCAGGCCGACGCCCCGGTCGGGGCCGGGCACGGCGGCGGGGTCACCGCCTGGATCGTGCTGCCGCGCCGACTGCTGGTGGCCGCGGACGTCCCGACCGGCGCCGGTGGCTACGCCGAGCCGGGGGAGGCGGGGTACCGGGG
>NZ_VKHT01000368.1 GCF_014141535.1 Streptomyces alkaliphilus
ACCCCCTCCCCCGCCTCCGCGAGCTCGCCCAGACACTCGATGACCAGACCGGTGTCCACCTGGAGCAGCTTGACCGCCTCGGCGATCAGGCGTTCCTCGGGCAGGAAGCAGTGGCCCTGGTCGGAGGAGAGGGAGAGCGCGTGCCGCAGACCCGCCTTGACCCGCTCGGGACTGTCGTGCGGGATGCCGACGGCCTTGGCGATCCGGTCGGCGGTCAGGAAGCCGATGCCCCACACGTCGGCGGCCAGCCGGTAGGGCTCCTCGCGCACCACGGTGATGGAGGCGTCCCCGTACTCCTTGTAGATCCGCACCGCGATGGAGGTGGAGACCTCCACGCTCTGCAGGAAGACCATCACCTCCTTGATGGCCTTCTGCTCCTCCCAGGCCGCGCCGATCAGCGCGGTGCGCTTGGGACCGAGGCCGGGCACCTCGATGAGCCGCTTCGGGTCGGCCTCGATGACGTCCAGGGTGTCGGTCCCGAAATGGTCCACGATCCGCTCGGCGGTCTTCGGGCCGATGCCCTTGATCAGGCCGGAGCCCAGGTAGCGGCGGATGCCCTGGACGGTGGCGGGCAGGACGGTGGTGTAGTTGTCCACCTGGAACTGACGGCCGTGCTGCGGGTGGCTGCCCCACCGGCCCCGCATCCGCAGCGACTCCCCGGGCTGGGCGCCCAGCAGCGCGCCGACCACCGTGATCAGGTCACCGCGCCCGGCGTCCACCCGGGCGACGGTCCAGCCGTTCTCCTCGTTGGCGTAGGTGATGCGTTCCAGGACGCCTTCCAGCACCGCGCCGCCCGACATGCCACCGCTCGACATGCCCCGACGGTATCGGTACGGGCCGACAGTCGGGACGCCGTGACGGGATCGGCACCGGACCACCCCCCGGGACACACGGGACGGCCAGGAGAGCGAGAAGGGCGAGAAGGGAGGGGACGGCGAGGACGGCGAGGGCCGCGGGGAAACAACGGGTCCCGGAAAACATCCGAAAACCCCGAAGGGCCCGGTGAGCCGGGCCCTTCGATCCCCTCCTGCTTCCCCCGATGCCACATACGACCCGCGATCCCTCGGAAGGGTTGCACAACGGAGAGTATTATTTTGCGGAAAGTTTCTCACCGACGGCGACGGAGCGGTCGCGGGGTACGCCGAGAGGTGACACCGGGAGAAGTGCCACCGGGGCGGAACCCGGCACGGGAACGGGCGAGCCGGGCCCCCGTGCCGGTGCGCGGGTCGGGGGCCCGGGGATCTCCCGCCCCCGACGGGGAAGCCGGGGCCCCCACTTCCGATCGGCACGGACCGGGCCGCCCGGACCGTGCCCCCGCCCACCCGGACCGGGAGGGATCAGATCGCCGCCCGGAACCGCTCCACCGTCTCGGCCAGCACCTCGCGGCCGTCCCGGGCCCACAGGTCGTCGTTGAACAACTCGACCTCGATCGGCCCGGTGTACCCGGCGGCGTCCACCCGCTCGCGGAACCAGCGCATGTCCACGCAGCCGTCACCGATCTGGCCCCGCCCGGTGAGCACGCCGGCCGGCAGTGGGGTGATCCAGTCCGCCAGCTGGAAGGTGTGGATCCGGCCCTCGGCGCCGGCCCGGGCGATGTCGTCCGCCACCCGGTCGTCCCACCACAGGTGGTAGGTGTCCACCGTGACCCCGACCGTCTCGGCCGGGAACGGCGCGGCCAGTTCCAACGCCTGGTCCAGCGTGGAGACCACACAGCGGTCCGAGGCGAACATCGGGTGCAGCGGCTCGATCGCCAACCGCACCCCGCGCTCCGCCGCGTACGGCACCAGCTCGGCCAGCGCCTCGCCGATCCGACCCCGCGCGGCGGCCAGTGCCTCCCCGTCCCGGCTGCCCTCCGGCAGCCCGCCGCAGACCAGCACCAGCGTGTCGGTGCCCAGGGCGACCGCCTCGTCGATCGCCGCCCGGTTGTCCTCCAGCGCCCGGGTGCGCCCCGCCGTGTCGGCGGCGGTCAGGAACCCGCCCCGGCACAGCGTGCTGACGGACAGGCCGGCCCCGCGCACCAGCTTCGCGGTCGCCTCCGGCCCGTACTCGGCCACCGGCTCGCGCCACAGCCCGACCCGGCTCACCCCCAGTTCCCCGCACGCCTCCACCAGGTCCGGCAGGGAGAGCTGTTTGACCGTCATCTGGTTGATGGAGAAACGCTCCGGCGCGCTCATCGGGGACCTCCGTCGAAGCCGTGCACCGCCAGCAGACGGCGCATCCGCTCCTCGGCCGGGGCCGGGTCCGGGAACAGCCCCAGCCCGTCCGCCAACCGGTAGGCGCGCACCAGGTGCGGCAGCGAGCGGGCCGACTGCAGGCCGCCCACCATCGTGAAGTGCTCCTGGTGACCCGCGAGCCACGCCAGGAACACCACACCGGTCTTGTAGAAGCGGGTCGGCGCCTCGAACAGGTGCCGGGACAGCTCCACCGTCGGGTCCAGGAGCTTCCGGAAGCCCTCGGTGTCACCGGTGTCCAGCACCCGCACCGCCTGCGCGGCCAGCGGCCCCAGCGGGTCGAAGATGCCCAGCAGCGCGTGGCTGAAGCCCTGTTCGTCGCCGGCGATCAGCTCCGGGTAGTTGAAGTCGTCGCCGGTGTAGCAGCGCACGCCGTTCGGCAGTCGGCGCCGCAGCTCGACCTCGCGCCGGGCGTCCAGCAGCGAGATCTTGATGCCGTCCACCTTGTCGGGGTGGGCGGCGATGATCGACAGGAAGGTCTCGGTGGCCTCGTCCAGGTCCGCGCTGCCCCAGTAGCCCTCCAGCGCCGGGTCGAACATGGGGCCCAGCCAGTGCAGGATGACCGGCTCGGACGCCTGCCGCAGCAACCGCCCGTACAGCTCCCGGTAGTCGTCGGGGGTGCGGGCGACGGCGGCCAGCGCGCGGGAGGCCATGACGATCGCCCGCGAGCCCACCCCCTCCACCAGCTCCAACTGCTCCTCGTAGGCGGCCCGCACCTCGTCGACGCCGGTGACCGGGCCGGTGAGCCGGTCGGTGCCCACGCCACAGGCGATGGTGCCGCCCACCGCCTTCGCCTCGGCCGCCGAGCGGCGGATCAGCTCGGCGGCGCCGGCCCAGTCCAGGCCCATGCCGCGCTGGGCGGTGTCCATCGCCTCGGCCACGCCCAGGCCGTGCGACCACAGGTGGCGCCGGAAGGCGAGGGTGGCCTCCCAGTCCACGGCGGCCGGGCCGTCGGGGGTGGTGTCGACGAACGGGTCGGCCACCACGTGCGCGGCCGAGTAGACCGTGCGGGAGACCGGCGGCCCGCCGGCGGGGGCGAGCGGGGCGGGTTCGGTGCGCGGCTCGTAGGGATGCGGGGCCCCGTCGGGGCCGGGCAGCAGAATCGTCACTGTCAGTCCTCGAAGGCGGAGCGCGCGGGGCGCGGCGGGTTCGTGATGCTCGGGCGCGCGCGGGTCACAGCGTCAGCTCGGGCACGTCCAGGCGCCGGCCCTCGGAGGCCGAGCGCAGGCCCAGTTCCGCGAGCTGCACGCCCCGGGCGCCGGCCAGCAGGTCCCAGGAGTAGGGCTCGTCGCACACCACGTGGCGCAGGAACAGCTCCCACTGGGCCTTGAAGCCGTTGTCGAACTCGGCGTTGTCCGGCACCTCCTGCCAGTCGTCGCGGAACCGCTCGGTGACCGGCAGGTCCGGGTTCCACACCGGCTTCGGGGTGACCGCGCGGTGCTGGACACGGCAGTTGCGCAGACCGGCGACGGCCGAGCCCTCGGTGCCGTCCACCTGGAACTCCACCAACTCGTCGCGGTTGACCCGCACCGCCCAGGAGGAGTTGATCTGCGCGACGATCCCGCCCTCCAGTTGGAAGATGCCGTACGCGGCGTCGTCGGCGGTGGCGGCGTAGGGCTTGCCCTGCTCGTCGCGGCGCTCGGGGATGTGCGTGGTGGTCAGCGCCTGCACGCTCTCCACCCGGCCGAACAGCTCGTTGAGCACGTACTCCCAGTGCGGGAACATGTCCACGGTGATGCCGCCGCCGTCCTCGGCGCGGTAGTTCCACGAGGGGCGCTGGGCCTCCTGCCAGTCCCCCTCGAAGACCCAGTAGCCGAACTCGCCGCGCACCGACAGGATGCGGCCGAAGAAGCCGCCGTCGATGAGTCGCTTGAGCTTGAGCAGGCCGGGGAGGAAGAGCTTGTCCTGCACCACGCCGTGCTTGACGCCGGCGGCGGTCGCCCGCCGGGCCAGCTCCAGGGCGCCGTCCAGACCGGTGGCGGTGGGCTTCTCGGTGTAGATGTGCTTGCCGGCGGCGATGGCCTTCCCGATCGCGGCCTCGCGGGCGAGGGTGACCTGGGCGTCGAAGTAGATGTCGATCGAGTCGTCGGCCAGGACGGCGTCCAGGTCGGTGGAGACGGTGGTCTCCGGGTCCAGGCCGTGGGTGACGGCGAGCGCCCGCAGGGCGTGCTCGCGGCGGCCGACGAGGATCGGCTCGGGCCAGATGACCCGGCCGTCGCCGAGGTCCACGCCGCCCTGTTCACGGATGGCGAGGATCGAGCGGACCAGGTGCTGCCGGTAGCCCATGCGTCCGGTGACGCCGTTCATCGCGATCCGGACGACCTTGCGGTCCTTGGCCGCCTGCGTCATGAGGGTGTTCCTTCCGGTGGTGTGCGGTGCCGGCGCGGGTGCGCCGCGCCGGGGTGGTCGGCGCGGGACGCCGGGGCGATGCGGGGGTG
>NZ_VKHT01000369.1 GCF_014141535.1 Streptomyces alkaliphilus
ACCCTCGAGGGCGAGGGGCACGGCGCCTACACCGGCGGGAACCCGTGCGTGGTGGCCACCGTCGACGCGCACCTGCTGTCGGGGGTCACCCCGCGCGACGGCACGGTGTGCGAGCGGGCGGGTCACCGGGCGGATCGATCCGCCCGGTGACCCGGCGACCCCGGGCGCCCCGGGGCCGCCCCGGGGCCGTCCCGGGGCCGTCCCGGGGCAACGGTCACCACGGATGGACGGCTGGACGGAGGACGAGCGGGCGGGGGCGGCGGACCGGCGCCGGACCGCGCCCGCCCCGAACGGAACACGAACAGAACGCGACCCGAACAGAGCACGACCCGACTCCGGAACGACCACCGGAACAGCCGACGACCACCGAGCGCCGGGCCCGCCTCCCGCGGGCCGGCGCCGTACACGGGGGAGACATCCGATGCCAGGACACCACCGTTCCCGACACCGGGGCGCCCGCCTCGCCGCACTGCTCACCGCCGTCGCCCTGGTGACCGGCGCCTGCACCACGGGGGAGGGTGGCGACGGCGGCGGGGAACCGACCGACCGTTCCACCCCCACCGCCCGCGACTACCCCGGCCTGCCGGAGTCACTGGCCCGGCAGAGCCTGGAGTGGTCGGCCTGTCCGGAGCCCTCCGTGGAACAGGGCGGGGGCGAGGCCCCCGGCGAACTGACGGACGGCACCCCCTGGCAGTGTTCCGCCCTCACCGTTCCGCTGGACTGGGAGGACCCCGGGGGCAGGACCATCGACATCGCGCTGATCAGGGCCGTCTCCACCGCCGACGCCGAGGACCGGATCGGTTCCCTGGTCTTCAACTTCGGCGGCCCGGGCGCCTCGGGGGTGTACACCCTGCCGCACGCGGCAGAGGACTACGAGGAGCTGCGCACCGGCTACGACCTGGTCTCCTTCGATCCGCGCGGAGTGGGCGACAGCGCCGGCGTGGTGTGCGTGGACGACGAACGGCGTGACCGGATGGCGCAGGAACTCGGCGGGCCCCCGCGCGACGCCGCCGAGGAGACGTTGATGGCCGAACTGGACGCCGAGTACATCGCCGGTTGCGAGGAGGCCGCCGGCGACCTGCTGCCGCACCTGACCACCGCCGACACCGCCCGGGACCTGGACCTGCTGCGCCACGTGCTGGGTGACGGGCGGCTGCACTACTTCGGCATCTCCTACGGCACCGAGTTGGGCGCGGCGCACGCCAGCCTGTTCCCGGCGAACGTCGGCCGGGCGGTGCTGGACGCCGTGGTGGACCCGACCACCGACCCCACCGAGGTCGGGCTGTACCAGGCGGCCGGGTTCCAGCTGGCGCTGGAGAACTGGATGGCCCACTGCTCGGCCGAGGAGGGCGTCGACTGCCCGGTGGGGGCCGACCCCGAGGATGGCTCGGCCGTGATCGCCGATTTCCTGGCCGAGCTGCGCGACCGGCCGCTGTCGGGGGACGGGGAGCGGCGGTTGACCACCGAGCTGGCGCTGACCGGCATCATCCTCACCCTCTACGACCAGGAGCTCTGGCCCTACCTGACCCTGGCCCTGGACCAGGCCCTGAACGACGGCGACGGCCGGTTGCTGCTGGCCTTCGCCGACCTCTACAACGGGCGCGACGAGCAGGGCCGCTACAGCAACCAGAACGACGCCTTCACCGCCATCAGCTGTGCCGACGCGCCGGGCGGGCGGGGGATCGCGGCGGTGGAGGAGTACCGCGAGGAGTTCCTGGAGGCCTCCCCGGCCTTCGGTGACCTGCTCGTGTGGTCGGTCACCGGGTGTGAGGGCTGGCCGGTGCCGGTCGAGGGCTCCGGCGACGACACCGGGGATGCCGAGGAGCCGGGGGCCGACGCCGGGGCGCCCGATCCCGCCGGGGACGGCGAGACCCCCGGCGCGCGGGGGGACAACCGGGTGGAGATCGGAGCCGCGGGCGCCCGGGAGATCCTGCTCATCGGCACCACCGGCGACCCCGCCACGCCCTACGAGGGCGCGGAGCGGATGCGGGACGCCCTGGGCGAGGGCGTGGGCGTCCTCATCACCCGGGAGGGCGAGGGGCACGGCGCCTACGCGATGGGCAGCGACTGCGTGGACGAGGCCGTGAACGACTACCTGCTGTCGGGGCTCATCCCGCAGGACGGCCTGGTCTGCGGCTGAGCCGGACGGGGCCGGAACGCACCGGCGCCGGCGCCCCCGGAACACGGGGCGCCGGCGCCGGGCCGCACGCGGAACGAAACGGAAAGGGCCGGAAGGGACCGGGGTCAGTAGACGGGCTTCTCCGGCTCGATCTGGTTGACCCAGCCGATGACGCCGCCGCCCACGTGCACGGCGTCGGCGAAGCCGGCGTTCTTCAGCACCGCCAGCACCTCCGCCGAGCGGACGCCGGTCTTGCAGTGCAGGACGATCCGCCGGTCCTGCGGCAGTTCCTGGAGGGCAGTGCCCATGAGGAACTCGTTCTTCGGGATCAGACGGGCGCCCGGGATGGAGACGATCTCGTACTCGTTGGGCTCCCGGACGTCGATGATGTCGATCTTCTCGTCGTCGTCGATCCATTCCTTGAGCTGCCGCGGGGTGATCGTGGAGCCGGCCGCGGCCTCCTGCGCCTCGTCGGAGACGACGCCGCAGAACGCCTCGTAGTCGATCAGCTCGGTGACGGTCGGGTTCTCGCCGCAGATCGCGCAGTTCGGGTCCTTGCGAACCTTGACCTGCCGGTAGGTCATCTCCAGGGCGTCGTAGATCATCAGCCGGCCGACCAGCGGCTCGCCGATGCCGGCCAGCAGCTTGATCGCCTCGTTGACCTGGATGGAACCGACGGAGGCACACAGCACCCCGAGGACGCCGCCCTCGGCGCAGGAGGGCACCATGCCGGGCGGCGGGGGCTCGGGGTACAGGCAGCGGTAGCAGGGGCCGTACTCGGACCAGAAGACCGACGCCTGACCGTCGAAGCGGTAGATGGAGCCCCACACGTACGGCTTGTTCAGCAGCACGCAGGCGTCGTTGACCAGGTAGCGGGTGGCGAAGTTGTCGGTGCCGTCCACGATCAGGTCGTACTGCGCGAACATCTCCATGACGTTGGAGGAGTCCAGGCGCTCTTCGTGGATGCGGACCTCGGTGTAGGGGTTGATGCCCTGCACGGTCTCCTTGGCGGAGACGGCCTTGGGCCGGCCGATGTCCGACTGGCTGTGGATGATCTGTCGCTGGAGGTTCGACTCGTCCACGGTGTCGAACTCGACGATGCCCAGCGTGCCGACGCCGGCCGCCGCCAGGTACATCAGGGCCGGGGAGCCGAGACCTCCGGCGCCCACGCACAGGACCTTCGCGTTCTTCAACCGCTTCTGTCCGTCCATCCCCACGTCGGGGATGATCAGGTGGCGGGAGTACCGGCGAACCTCGTCGACGGTGAGCTCCGCGGCGGGCTCGACCAGGGGTGGCAGCGACACGGGGACTCCGGGGGTCAGGGGGACAGGTCGTTCCGTCCGTAACACTGCCACGCGCGATTCCATTCCGAGACACCCGTCCCGACCGGCGAGACGGGGATGCCCGCCAGGTGGTCCCGTCGGCCGGCCGGATACCCGGCCGGCCGACGGGGTGGCCCGGGCCGCTCACAGACGACAGGCGGCCTCCATCCAGATGTCGGCGAGCGACTCCTCCAAACCGATCCGCGAGCGCCAACCCAGCCGGTCCCGGGCGGCCCGGACGTCGGCCTGCTGCCAGGGGCCGCAGCCGTCCGGGTACGGCGGCACCGGCGGCGGGGCGTCGGCCGAACGCTCGTGCCCGGGCCCCCGGTCCGGGCGCGGGCCCTGCGGGGCGCGATCGGCGCCCCGGGGGCCGGGGACCCCGCCGGGCCGGACGTCGTGGCCGGCGTGCTGGGCGTGCGGGATGTCGATCTCGTGCAGCAGCCCGGTGAACCCGGAGACCCTCGCCAGGGTGGTCGCCGCGTCCCGCAGCCGCACCGCCTGGCCCGAACCGATGTTCACCACTCCCCTGGCGGCGGAGAGGGTGGCCGCGTGCACCGCCCGGGCGACATCGCGGACGTCCACGAAATCCCGCTGCACCCCCAGGCCGGTCAGCCGCAGTTCGCTCTCCCCGTGCTGGAGGGCCCGGCGCATCGAGTCGGCCAACCGGCCCAGCGGCGAGCCCGCCGGGGTGCCGGGCCCGGTCGGCGAGAAGACCCGCAGGACGATGGCGTCCAGGCCGGAGCCGGTCACCAGCTCGGTCGCGGCGAGCTTGCTCAGCCCGTAGGGACCGCCGGGGCGCGGCGCGGTGTCCTCGGCGAGCGAGGAGCCGCGCGGCGAGGGCCCGTACTCGGCGGCGCACCCGATGTGCACCAGCCGGGCCCCGCAGGCGCTGCGGCGCAGTGACTCGCAGAGGGTGGCGGTGGCGATGGTGTTGTGTCGGGTCAGTTCGGTGGCGGTGCCCCTGATCGCCCCGGCGCAGTTGATGACCACGCCGGGGTGCACCGCGTCCAGGAAGCGCGTGAGGGCTCCCGGACTGCCCGTGGCCAGGTCGAAACGAACGTCGGCGTCGTCCCCCCGGCCCAGGGCGGTCAGATGGACGGCGGGATCGGCGAGCAGCCGTTCGGCGATGAAGCGACCGAGGTATCCGGCCGCACCGAGCAGCAGCACTCTCATGGTTGTTCTCTCCTTGTCGGCGGGGCCGGGGGCTCCGCGGGCGGGGGTGACG
>NZ_VKHT01000037.1 GCF_014141535.1 Streptomyces alkaliphilus
GGGCCCGGGGATTTCCCCCGGAAACCCCCCGAATGACCCACAGGGGCGCTGTCGCCCGTCCGGGTCGGACTTCGCGACGGGGGTTCGGGAGCGGGAGCTCCGACACGACCGCGCCGGCCCCCGACGGGTGTCGGGGGCCGGCGCGGGGAGTGATCGCCGCAGAGGGTCGGGGCCGGTCCTCAGGTGGGGACCACCGTGCGTTCCTCGGCGAAGTGGCAGGCCGACGGATGGCGCACCGGGCCCTCGGCGTCGCGCAGCACCTCGGGCACCGCCAACAGCGGGGTCTCCTCCGCGCAGCGCTGCTCGGCCTTCCAGCAGCGGGTGCGGAAGCGGCAGCCGGAGGGCGGATTGGCCGGGGAGGGGACGTCGCCGTGCAGGATGATCCGTTCACGGCGCTCGCGCGCGTCCGGGTCGGGGACCGGGACGGCGGAGAGCAGTGCCTGGGTGTACGGGTGGGTCGGGTGCTCGTAGATCTCCTCGTCCGTCCCGATCTCCGCCATCTTCCCCAGGTACATGACCCCCACCCGGTCGGAGATGTGCCGGACGATGGACAGGTCGTGGGCGATGAACAGATAGCTCAGTTCGAATTCGTCCTGGAGGCGTTCCATCAAATTGATCACCTGCGCCTGCACCGAGACGTCCAACGCCGAGACCGGCTCGTCACAGATGATGATCTCCGGATTCAACGCCAGACCACGCGCGATCCCGATCCGCTGCCGCTGACCACCGGAGAACTGATGCGGATACCGGTTGATGTACTCCGGATTGAGCCCCACCACATCCAACAACTCACGAACCCTCGCCCGCCGATCACCCTTCGGCGCCGCCTCCGGATGAATCTCGAACGGCTCCCCGATGATGTCACCCACCGTCATCCGCGGATTCAACGACGTGTACGGATCCTGGAACACCATCTGAATGTTCCGCCGCACCGCCTTCAGCGCCCGCCCCGACAACCGCGTGATGTCCTCACCCTTGTAGAGAACCTCACCCGAGGTCGGCTGCTCCAGATTCATCAACAACTTCGCCACGGTGGACTTCCCGCACCCCGACTCCCCCACGATCCCCAGGGTCTCCCCCCGGAACAACTCGAAGGAGATGCCGTCCACCGCCTTGACCGCACCCACCTGCCGCCTGAACACCACACCCCGCGTCAACGGGAAATGCTTCACCAGATCGCGGACCTCGAGAATGGGCTCGCGCGCGGTCTCAGCCATGGAGGGTCTCCTTCCAGTAATGGCAGGCGCTGCCCCGCCCCTCGACGGGGGCCTCGGACGCGTCGAGGACGGTGTGCAGCGGCGGGCGCTCGGTGGTGCACCGCTCGGTGGCCATGGGGCAGCGGGGGTGGAAGGAACAGCCGGTGGGCAGCGCCGTGAGGCTCGGCGGGAGGCCCTTGATGGCGTACAACTCCTTGCCCTTGTGATCAAGACGCGGAATCGACTCCAACAAACCCTTCGTGTACGGATGCGCCGGCGCCGCGTACAACTCCTTCACCGGCGCCGTCTCCACGATCCGACCCGCGTACATCACCGCGATCCGATCCGCCACATCCGCCACCACACCCAGATCGTGCGTGATCAGGATCAACCCCATGTGGAACTCCCGCTGCAACTCCGCGAGAAGCTCCATCACCTGCGCCTGAACCGTCACATCCAACGCCGTCGTCGGCTCATCCGCGATGATCAGATCCGGCTCCAACGCCAACGCCATCGCGATCATGATCCGCTGACGCATACCACCCGAGAACTGATGCGGATAATCATTCACCCGCTCCCGCGCCGCCGGAATCCGCACCCGCTCCATCAAATCCACCGCACGCTCCCGCGCCTCCCGACGCGAAGCCCCACGATGAACCCGGAACATCTCCCCCAACTGATAACCCACCGACAACACCGGATTCAACGACGACAACGCGTCCTGGAAAATCATCGACATCCGCTCGCCGCGCAGTCGACGTCGCTCCTCCTCCGGGGCGACCAGCAGGTCCCGCCCCCGGAACAGCACTCTTCCGGCGGCGATGCGGCCGGGCGGGGTGTCGAGAATGCCCATGATCGCCTGCGCGGTCACCGACTTCCCCGACCCCGACTCCCCCAGCACCGCCAGCGTCTCCCCGGCGTGCACGGAGTAGTTCACGCCGTTGACGGCCCGGGCCACTCCCTCCCGGGTGCGGAACTCCACCGCCAGGTCACGGACCTCCAGCAGCGGCTCACCCCCACCGGTCGCGGGATGTCCGGCCCGGCCGCTCTTCGTGATCTCCACGACCTCCTCGGCCGGCCCGGTCGCGGAGGGGGCCGCCTCGACGGGGCCGGTGGTGCCGGTGGTCGCGTTCGGCTCGTCGGCCGTCGGCCGCTCGGTACGGTCGCTCATGCGGTACGCCTCCCTCAGCGCAGCTTGGGGTCGAGGGCGTCGCGCACCGCGTCGCCCATCATCAGGAACGCCAGGATGGTGGCGCTGAGCATGATCGAGGGGAAGATCAACACGTGTGAGGCGACCCGGATCGAGTCCTTGCCGAAGTTGATGTCCCCACCCCAGGAGACCGCCGGGTCGGCGAGGCCGATGCCCAGGTAGGACAGGGTGGCCTCGGCCGAGATGTAGCCGCCGAGGGCGATCATCGCCACCACGATCACCGGGGCGATGGCGTTGGGCAGGATGTGCCGCAGCAGGATCCGGGAGGTGCCGGCCCCCAGCGAGCGGGCGGCCTGCACGTAGTCGGCCTGCTTGACCTGGATGACCGAGCCGCGCATGACACGGGCGATGGTCGTCCATCCCAGCACCGCGAGGGCCAGGGAGATCACCATCGGACCGCGTACGTCGAAGGAGACCAGGATGACCATGGCGCCCAGCAGGAAGGGGATGCCCATGAAGGTGTCCACGACGCGGGAGAGCACGGTGTCCACCCAGCCGCCGAAGTATCCGGCGAGCATGCCCACCAGGCTGCCGAGCACGAAGACGATCGCGGTGACCGTCAGACCGATGATGATCGAGGCCCGGGTGCCGTGGATGATGCGGGCGTAGATGCTGCGGCCCTGGGCGTCGTAGCCGAGCCACTCGGGCGAGAAGAAGTGCGTGAGCTGCGGCTTCTGCAGGTAGAACTGCGTCAGGTCGCCGTCGCGCGGGCTGGCGTCGGTGAACAGGCCGGGGAACGCGGCGATCGTCAGGAAGAGCAGGATCAGCCCGGCGGAGATCAGGAACGACGGTTTGCGCCGCAGGTCGTGCCAGGCGTCCGACCACAGGCTGCGCGGCTTGCCCGGCGCGGGCCCGGA
Source organism: Streptomyces alkaliphilus (assembly GCF_014141535.1). GTDB lineage: Bacteria > Actinomycetota > Actinomycetes > Streptomycetales > Streptomycetaceae > Streptomyces > Streptomyces alkaliphilus. The sequence continues at coordinate 3,264 of NZ_VKHT01000037.1, forward strand.
GTCGGGCCGCTCGTCGACCGGGACGGGGACCGCGGGCTGGGTCGCCTTCAGGGTGGCGGCCTCGGGGGTGGCCTTCATGGGGACGTCAGGCATAGCGAATCCTCGGGTCCAGCACGGCGTACAGCAGGTCGACGAGCAGGGTCACGACGAGGTAGACGAGGATCATGAAGGTGACGATGCCGACGACCGTCGCCCCCTCGCGGTAGGACAGCGCCCGGTAGACGGCGCTGCCGATGCCGTTGACGTTGAAGATGCCCTCGGTGACGATCGCGCCGGCCATGAGGTTGCCGATGTCCACTCCCAGGAAGGTGACCACCGGGATGAGGGAGTTGCGCATCAGGTGCACGCTCACCGCGCGGCGGCCGGTCAGCCCCTTGGCCCGGGCGGTGCGCATGTAGTCGGCGCGCTTGTTCTCGGCGACCGAGGTGCGGGTCAGCCGTGCCACGTAGGCCAGCGAGAGCGAGGCCAGGACCAGGGCCGGGAGGAGCAACTGGCTCCAGGCGGTGGGGTCCTGCACGGTGGGGCGGGCCCAGCCGAGGTTGTGCGCGAAGAAGACCTGGTACAGGTAACCGATCACGAAGACCGGCACCGAGATGAAGAGCAGGGTGACGAACAGGATCGCCCGGTCGGTCTTGCCGCCGCGGCGCAGACCGGCGATCACACCGAGGCCCACGCCCAGGACGACGGTGATCAGGAACGCCAGCGCGGTCAGTCGCAGGGTCGCGGGCAGTGCCGAGGTGATCACGTCGATCACCGGACGGCCGCTGGCGATCTGGGTGCCGAAGTCCCCCCGGAACAGGCCGAGGAGGTAGTTGAGGTACTGCTGCCAGAGCGGCAGGTCCAGACCGAGGTCGGCCTTCATCGCCGCGATCTGGGCCTCGTCGACGCTGCGTTCGCCCCACAGGGCCCGGACGGGGTCGCCGGGCAGTGCGTACATCATCAGGAAGACCAGCAGCGTGGCCCCGATGAAGACGGGAATCATCTGGAGCAGTCGGCGTACGACATAGCGCCCCATCGTTCCTCCAACTCGGATGTGTCGGATCACGGGAGCGACGGGCCGCCCGCCCGGGGTGCGGGTGGTGCGGCCCGTCGCTCTCCGCGGCCTCCGGCCGGGTAGGGCCGTGGCCGACGGGCGTCCGGTGTGGGGACACCCGTCGGGGCGGCCTTACTTGACGGTGACCTCGGTCAGGACCGGCTGGCCGGTGACGTCGAAGCGGACGTTCTCCACGTTCTCGGAGAAGCCGCCGTTGACGCCCTGGTGCCACAGCGGGATGGCCGGCATGTGCTCGAAGAGCGCCTTCTCGGCCTCCTGGTAGGCGGCCACGGTCTCCTCGACGGAGGCGGCGGCGTCACCCTCGGCGAAGAGGGCGTCCACCTCCTCGTTGGAGAAGAAGCCGGTGTTGGCGGAGGAACCGGTGCCGTACAGCTCCTTCATGAAGGAGACGTTCAGCGGGTAGTCGGCGATCCACCCACCGCGGTACATCGAGTCGACCTCCTTCGCGTCACGCGCGTTGAGGTCGGTCTGGAAGTCCGGCTTGGCGTCGCCGGTGCACTCCACGCCGGTGTTCTGGCGGATGCTGTTGCAGACCGCGGTCACCCAGGCCTCGTGGCCACCATCGGCGTTGTACTGAATGGTGATCTCGTTGCCGGGGACGCCGCCGCCCTCTTCGATGAGCTCGTTGGCGCGCTCGGGGTTGAACTCCATGATCTCGCCGCCGGAGTTCTCCTGGAAGCCCATGGCGCCGGGGGCGACGAAGCCGGTGGCGACGGTCACCGAGTTGTTCAGCACGGTGGAGACGATGGTCTCGCGGTCGATGGCCATCGACAGGCCCTGCAGGACGCGCGGGTCGGTGTCCTCCCAGGTCTCGCTGTAGAAGACCGGGACCAGGGTCTGGTTGGCCATGTACGGCTGGGAGATGGCGCGGTCGCCCAGGTCGTCCTGGAAGACCGGCAGGTTCTGGGTGTCGACCTGGCGCAGGATGTCGAGGCTGCCCGAGAGCAGGTCGTTGTAGGCCGCGTTGAGGTTGTTGTAGTTGACGAGCTCGACGCCGTCGTTCTGCGGCTTGTTGTCGCCCCGGTAGTCCTCGTACGCCTCGAGGGTGATCTTGGAGTCACGCTCCCAGGAGGCGAACTTGTACGCGCCGTTGCCGATCGGCTCCTGGCCGAAGGCCTGGGGGTCGTCGTAGAAGCTGCTGGGCAGCGGGGTGAAGGGGTTGTAGCCCAGCTTGTAGTTGAAGTACGACACCGGGGAGGAGAGGGTGACCGTGAAGGTCAGCTCGTCGACGACCTCGAGGCCGGACATCTCCTCGGCGGTGGCGTCGCCCTCCTCGGGGTGGACCTCGTCGTAGCCCTCGATGTCCCCGAACCAGTAGCTGTTCTTCTGGTTGTTGGACAGGTGGGCGGCCCAGTTCCACGCGTTGACGTAGGACTCGGCGGTCACGGCCTCACCGTCGTGGAAGGTCCAGCCGTCGCGCAGGGTGATGGTCCACTCGGTGGCGTCCTCGTTGGCCTCGATGGACTCGGCGGCGGTGTAGACCAGGCCGCCCTCCTCGTCGAAGTCGACCAGGTTGGCGAAGACGTTGTCGATGACCAGGGCACCGTACTGCTCGTTGGTGTCGGTCGGGATCAGCGGGTTCTGGGGCTCACCGGCGTCGATGGAGAAGACCGCCGACGCGGAGCCGCCGCCCTCGCCACTGCCGCCGTTGCCGTTGTCGCCACCGTCGCCGCCGCCGCAGGCGGTCGCGGCGAGAGCCACGCCTATCGCACCTGCCACCCACTTGGCGCTGCGCGCACCGCGCATGGACCTGCCTCCTTCGGAGTTCGCTCGAAGCATGGGGCGCCGCACACGCGAAGCCTTCACACCCGTCGTGTTCGGCGCCATGCGATCGGGAAGCCGGGAATCACCCTCCCGCGGAAGGCCCGAACGGTCGATCGCAACCTGAACCACTATGCGACCTGAGTCGGGCCCCATGCGCCATTTCAGATCACAATGTGATGACGGAGCGAACATCACAACGGACAAATCACCTGATACTTCAGCCCTCCCGGGCGCCCCAAGGGGATGAATGTGACGCCCGACACCCCAAGGTGTCCGCACATCGAACAGGCGTGGACCTCTGTCCGCTTTGCCCCCCTTGACATGTTCACATTGCAGCCATTTCGTGGATGAGAAGTAAAAAAACTTCACCGCGTGACGGTTGGAGGGTGTTTCCCCGGGCCATTCGAGATTTTCCTCACGCAGCGCACACGATCCCGTCCCCGGGCGGTCGGCGGCCGGGAAGCGGCGTCCCGGCGGCGAGGAAATCCGGAGGTGCCCGGACAGGTCCGGATGAGTCCGAATGAGGGGGCGCGTGCCCCGGAAAGCCCCCCAACGGGGCGGCGGCCCGGCACCGGTTTCACCGGTGCCGGGCCGCCGCGAAGGTTCCCGTGAGCGAATCGCGAAGAGTCAGGCGTGCTTGGCGCGGGAGGCCGCCCGGGCCCGTTGCCGCTGGTCGAGCACCACCTTGCGGATGCGCACCTCGTGCGGCGTGACCTCGACGCACTCGTCCTCCCGACAGAACTCCAGCGACTGCTCCAGGGAGAGCTTGCGCGGAGGCACCAGGTTCTCCGTGGTGTCGGCGGAGGCCGCCCGCATGTTGGTGAGCTTCTTCTCCTTGGTGATGTTCACGTCCATGTCGTCGGAGCGGGAGTTCTCACCGACGATCATGCCCTCGTAGACCTCGGTCCCGGGCTCCACGAAGATGACGCCCCGCTCCTGGAGGTTGAGCATCGCGTACGGTGTGGCCGGCCCCGGCCGGTCCGCCACCAGGGACCCGCTGTTGCGGGTGCGCAGCTCACCCACCCACGGCTCGTACCGCTCGAAGATGCCGTGCGCGATGCCCGTTCCCCGGGTCTCGGTCAGGAACTCGGTGCGGAACCCGATCAGTCCGCGGGAGGGCACCAGGAACTCCATCCGCACCCAGCCCGACCCGTGATTGGTCATCGTCTCCATGCGTCCCTTGCGGGCCGCCATCAACTGGGTGATCGCGCCCAGGTGCTCCTCGGGGACGTCGATCGTCATCCGCTCCACCGGCTCGTGCACCCGGCCGTCGATCTCCCGGGTCACCACCTCGGGGCGACCGACGGTCAGCTCGAAGCCCTCCCGGCGCATCGTCTCCACCAGGATGGCCAGCGCCAGTTCACCGCGGCCCTGCACCTCCCAGGCGTCCGGCCGCTCGGTCGGCAGCACCCGCAGCGAGACGTTGCCGATCAGCTCCCGGTCCAGGCGGTCCTTCACCAACCGCGCCGTCACCTTGTGGCCCTTGCCGCCCTTGCCGACCAGGGGGGAGGTGTTGGTGCCGATGGTCATCGAGATGGCCGGCTCGTCCACCTGGATCAGCGGCAGTGCGACCGGGTTCTCCGGGTCGGCCAGGGTCTCGCCGATCATGATGTCGGGGATGCCCGCCACCGCGCAGATGTCCCCGGGGCCTGCCTTCTCCGCCGGCTTGCGGGTGAGCGCTTCGGTCATCAGCAGCTCGGTGATCCGCACGCTCTGCACCGAGCCGTCGCGGCGCATCCACGCCACGGTCTGTCCCTTGCGCAGCTCGCCCTGCTGGATGCGGCACAGCGCGATCCGGCCGAGGAAGTTGTCCGCGTCCAGGTTGGTGATGTGCGCCTGGAGCGGGGCCTCCTCCTCGTACACCGGCGCCGGCACCGACTCCAGCAGCGTGGAGAACAGCGGCTCGAGGTTGTCGCTGTCCGCCGGCACCGTGCCGTCGGCGGGCTGGGTGAGGGAGGCCACGCCGTCCCGGGCGCAGGCGTAGACGATCGGGAACTCGATCTGGTCCTCGTCCGCGTCCAGGTCCAGGAACAGGTCGTAGGTCTCGTTCAGCACCTCGGAGATGCGGGCGTCGGGCCGGTCCGTCTTGTTGACGCACAGGATCACCGGCAGCCGGGCCTGCAGCGCCTTGCGCAGCACGAACCGGGTCTGGGGCAGCGGCCCCTCCGAGGCGTCCACCAGCAGGACCACGGCGTCCACCATGGACAGGCCGCGCTCGACCTCGCCTCCGAAGTCGGCGTGGCCGGGGGTGTCGATGATGTTGATGACCACCGGGTCCCCACCGCCCTTGGGGTGGTACCGCACGGCGGTGTTCTTCGCGAGAATGGTGATGCCCTTCTCGCGCTCGAGGTCGCCGGAGTCCATGACCCGATCGTCCACCTGCTGGTGGGCGGCGAAGGCTCCCGCCTGTTTGAGCATGGCGTCGACCAGGGTCGTCTTGCCGTGGTCGACGTGGGCGACGATGGCGACGTTGCGGATGTCGTGGCGCGTGGGCATGGCTGGCGGAGCTTCTCCCGGATAGCGACTGTCCCCCGGCGGGGGGATCCCCGGCGAGTCGGTGGCGTGGCCCGGCGAACTCGTGCCCCGGCCCGTCCCACATCGTACGGTGCGCTCCCGGGGGCGGCCCGCTCGTTCCACGCCGCGGCCCCGCCCGGTACCGACGTTTCCGTCACATCCGCGGCGTCCCCCGCGCCCTCCGGGGTGCCCCGTGTGCCCGGGGTCCGGGGTTTCCGCCGCTCCCGCATCCGCCCGGCCCGCGAGGGGCCGCCCCGTAGCTCAGCGGCGGCGGCCGAAGTCCTGCGGGCGCGGGGTGGCCAGGCCGAAGGCGCCCACGTTGGCCAGGTCGCGCTCGGCCGCCACCAGCTCCGGTCGCTGGTACAGCGGGATCGAGCCCGCCTCCGCCCAGAGTCTCAGGTCGACGCGGTGCAGCAACTCGGCGCGGCGTCCGGCGTCCGGCTCCGTGGCGGCCTCCTCCAACAGCTGGTCGATGTGATCGGTGCCCACCCGGCTGTAGTTCTGTCGGATGAACACCTCGCCGCCCGGGACGGCCTGCGGCTTCGCGTACATCGGATGGGCGTCGGTCGCCGGGAACGGCGTGGCCGGCCAGGAGTAGAGCGCCAGGTCGAAGTCCCCCGAGGGGATCCGCTCCGACAGGTAGGTGTCGACCGGAACCTCGACCCGGTCCACCAGCACGCCCACCTCGGTGAGCGCGTCGGTGATCAGGTCCGCCACGGTGTGCAGTTCGTCGATCCCGCGGTCCCGCTCGGCCCCCGTCCCCGCCTCCGGGACGACGAAGCTCAGCCGCAGCGGTGTCCCCTCCTTGACCCGGACCGCGGCGGCGGCCTCGTCGGCGAGCCGCTCGACCTTCCGGTTCGCCACCTCGGCGGCCCGCTCGGCCTCGTCCGCCACCCGCTCCAGCCGGGCCCGTTCGGTCCGACCCGCCCGCGCCGCGGCGACCCGGGAGTCGGCGGCGGCGCGGCGCAGCAGACCGACGCCCTGTTCCGCCGTGGTCAGCGGGTCGGCCACGCGGAAGAGCGAGCGGACGCCGACCGGGGCCGGGGGGCCGGCGGCCGGGGAGACCCCGGCCGCCGGGCTTTCGGGGGTGTCGGATCCGGCGTCCGCGTCGGTCGTCGGATCGCCGTCACCGCCGCTCTCCCGCCCCCCGCCGGGGACCCGGTGCCAGCCGGCGGCCTCCAGCACCTCGGCGGCGGCCCGGGGGCCGCTCTCCCCCAGTGCGCCGCCGTGGTCGCGGTACTCCTCCTGGGCCGGTACCCACAGGTGGTGGCCCAGGGGGCGCGGCGGGAGGCCGGCGGCACCGTGCACCTCGGCCGCCGGGGCCTCCCGGTCCAGGGCGAGGGCCAACGCCCGGCGCACCCGCTCGTCACGCAGCGCGGAGGATGACCCGTTGATCGCCAGCTGTGTCCAGGAGGGCCCGTAGGCGCGGTGGACGGTGTAGCGGGCGAGGTGTTCGAGGGCGCTCTCCTCGCGCAGGGCGAAGGCCCGGTCCCGGGAACGCTGCGCGGTGACGAGGGCCCCCGCGTACCGCTCGGCGGCCCGGTCGGCCGCCGCGGCGGCGGCGACCGGGGCGTCGGGCGCGACCGCCGCGAGTCGGGCGTCCCCCCAGCGGACGAGGTGGGCGGCCAGGTCCCGGCCGACGGAGAGCGTGGCGGTGCCGGGGGCCTCGGCGGCCTCGATCCCGGTCCCGCCGGTGCCGGGGCCGTTCGCGGGCGGCTCGGCGGAGGGCGCCCCGCGACCGTCGTCGGGCCCCTGCCCGTTCCCGGGTGGCCCGCCGTCGGGTTCCCCGCCCTCGGGCCCATCGCCCTCCTCCGGGCCGGGAGGAGCGTGCGGGCTGTCCACTCCCCCGCCCCGGGAGGGGGTCCCCGCCGCCGCGAGGACGCGATCGGCGGTGACCGCGTCCACCTCGGCCACGTGCACCGTGCCCCGGCCCAACTCCTCCAATCGACGGTGCCGGGGCACCCGGAGGTAGACCAGTTCGTCCAGCAACGCCCGGTCTCCCCACCACCCGTCGTCGCGGGCCAGCGTCATCCGTCCGGCCTCCCGGTCCACGCCCTCCAGGGTGAAGGGGCCGGCGGTGGCGGGAAGGTCGTCGCGGGCCCCGTTGTTGAAGGCGGCGGGGTCGCCGGTGAGCGAGCGGGGGTACAGCGGCGTGAACAGGGCGCGCCAGTCGGCCACGGTGTCCTCGGTCAGGACGGTGACCTCGTGTTCGCCGGGGCCCTGCCTCACCTCCGAGATCCGCTCGTAGCCGGCGTTGCGGGCGCTCCAGTAGGAGTTGTCCGAGCCGTTGAGCGCCTTCCACTGCGCGATGAAGTCCTCGGCGCCCACCGGTTCACCGTCGCTCCACACCGCCCGGGGATTGAGCGCGTAGACGATCCGCCACCCGTCCCCCTCGGGTTCGGCGCCGGCGGAGCGCAGGTAGTCGGGGTCGGGGTGCTGCCGCCCCCGTTCGTCGGTGACGAAGAGGCGGGGCAGCAGGCCGACCGTGACCCGGTCGGTCACCGGATCGGCGTCGTAGCGGAAGGTGTTGAGGGTGGCGGGCAGGTCGTCCACCGCCCATACGAGGGAGCCGCCCTCACGCAGCCGGTCCCGGTCCGCGGCCGGGACGGCGGACAGGAGCGCATCGGTGCCCCGCTCGGTCCCGGAGCCGGAGCAACCGGTCAGCAGGAGGAGCAGGAGTGCGCCCGCGAGCAGGCGGACGGCGTGCCCGCGCGGACCCCCGCCCCCGGCTCGCGCCGGTTTCCGGGTACCGGCGTCGTTCGACCGTCCCAGCATGCTGTTCCCTCCGCCGTGACCGGGGTGCGTGACCGGGGTGCTCCTATTGGCGTCTGATCACACCCCTCGCCAGCGAAAGCCACCCGGCGTCCCCCGCGAAGCGGACACGTCGTCACGGGCCCCGGATCTCACCCGACCGGCGGAGGGCCGGATACGCCGGGGCGCATTCGGACGTCTGTGAGGTGTCCGGCTCGCGATGGAAAGAACGCGCCGGGCGCACGCCCGGGCGCACACCGGGGTGCAGGAGCGATGACGGAATGGTTTTTCCGTGATCCGACAGTGACCGAACACGTCCCCGCCGTGAACACCGTGTGATGGTCATTCCGGGAGGGGGAGCCTCCCCGACCCGTTTCACCGGCGGAAACATCCCCGTCATCCCCGGTTGACACCCCGTGCCGGCGAGCCGGCTAGGCTGTCCCGTGACGGTCCGTCGGCTTCCCGTGTCGCCCCGTGCCGGAGGGGCCCGGGCCTGTCCGGTTCCCGCCCCGTGGAACAGATTTTCGTAGGCGTGAACACAGGTGCCGGCGTAGGGTCCGACATATGCGCCCAGGGGGTGAGAAATGAACGACGGCAATCCGCGTCCGTGGCAGGTGGTGCGCCAGGACGCGAACGGACACCGCTATCGCATCGGACGCTGCGCCACGCGCGCGGAGGCCCAGCGTCTGATCCGCAGGCTGGAGGAGGGCGCGGGCGCACGCCCGGCGGACTCCGGCCGCTATCTGGTGGAACGCGTCGAGCGGGCGGACAGCGCGCCTCGCTGATCACCGGCACAATCGGGTGTACGGGTGCGAATCCAACCCAACCGCGACCAACGCGGCGGGGCCCGAGCGGGGACGTGGTACGACGTGAGCACGAGCGCGGAGAGTCCGCGGGACGAGGTCCCGCCCGCCGGTTCCCCGGCACCCGGTGCCTCGCGGCCCCTCCTGGACACCCTGCGCATCGGCATCGTCGTGCTGGACCCCGGCGGCCGGATCCTCCTGTGGAGTCCGGTCGCCGAACGGATCCTCGGCTGGCCGGAGGCGCTCGTCCTCGGCCGGCACCTCACCGAACTCACGGCCTCCTCGTGCTCTCCGGGCGAGGAGGCCGGCGACGTCTACGGGCAACTCCTTCGCACCGGTTCCTGGCGCGGCGTGATCCTCCTGCGTCACCTGAACGGCGGAACGGTGGAGGTGGAGGGACGTGCCTCCATGATGCGCCGCCCCGACGGTTCCCCCTTCGTTCTCGCCAACCTCGTCGAGACCAGCAGGTTGGCCGGGATCGAACAGGAACTCGCCGCCCTCGACGCCCTCTTCACCACCTCCCCGCTCGGCATCGCCCTCTTCGACACCGAACAACGCTTCGTGCGGGTCAACGAGGCACTCTCCCGCCTGCACGGCGTCGCCCCCGAGGATCTGATCGGCCGGTCCGTCCTCGATGTGCTGCCCGAGCACATGGGTCCGCAGATCCACGCCGTGCAGCGCGAGGTCCTCGACTCCGGCCGTTCCGTCATCGACCTGGTCACCCTCTCCCCCGACCGCCGCGGCGCCCGTTCCGTCTCCTTCGGCCGGCTCACCGACCGCACCGGCCGGGTCCACGGCGTCAGTTGCACCATCATGGACATCACCGAGCGGCGGGAGGCCACCGAGAAGGTCGAACGGGCCCGGCAGCGCCTGGCCCTCCTGGACGACATCGGTGCCGCCCTGGGCGACCTGCTGGAGGTCGCCCCCGTGGCCGACTCCCTCGCCCACCTGCTCGTCCCGCGCTTCTGCGACTACGCGGGCGTCATGCTGCCCGCCGTTCTCCTGGAGGACGGCGACCCCGGCGAGGGCGAACACCTCCGCCCCGGGCCCCTGGTGCAGGCCGCCGTGGCCGCGAAACGGCACAGCCCCGAGGTCGACCGGATGCTCGGCCTCCACGAACGGGTGCGTTTCACCCCCGACTCCGTCTTCGGGAAAGTGCTCGCCGGGGGCCGCGCCCGCCTTCTGAACTCCGCCGGGTCCATCACCGAGGTGACCGCCCCCGACGACCCCAAGGTCGCCGCCGCCACCGGCCTGGGCATCCACTCCCTGATGGTCCTCCCGTTGCGGGCCCGGGGCAGCGTCCTCGGCCTGCTGGTCATCAGCCGTGCCGGCCGCCGCGCGGGCTTCGACGCGGACGACCTCGCCCTCGCCGAGGAGATCGCCGGGCGGGCCAGCGTCTCGCTGGACAACGCCCGCCTCTACGCCCGCGAGCGGGACGCCGCCGTGATGCTGCAACGCAGCCTGCTGCCGCAGAGCCTTCCCGAGCCGCCGGGCGTTCGGGTCGGCTTCCGGTACGTGCCCGGCAGCAGCCGCGCCGAGGTGGGCGGCGACTGGTTCGACGTGATCCCGCTGGCCGGCGGACGGGTCGCCTTCGTCGTGGGCGACGTGATGGGCCACGGCCTGCGCGCCGCCGCCACCATGGGCCGGCTGCGCACCGCCGTGCGCACCCTCGCCGATCTCGACCTGCCCCCGGCCGAGGTGCTCGAGCGCGTCAACCGCCTCTCCGACGACCTCGCCGCCGGACCCGACGAGCCGATGATGGCCACCTGCCTGTACGCCGTGCACGACCCGGCCACCGGGGAGTGCGCGATCGCCAAGGCCGGCCACGTCCCGCCGGTGCTGCTCACCCGCGACGGGTCGACCGGGCGGCTGTCGGCACGGCCGGTGGAGGTGCCCGACGGCCCCCCGATCGGGGTGCCGGGGGCCCTGCACGAGGAGATCCGGGTGCACATGCCCGCCGACTCGGTGCTCGTGCTGTACACCGACGGCCTGATCGAGAAGCGCGGGGAGGACATCACCGACGGCCTGGACCGGCTGTGCCACACCCTCACCGGCCTCGGGGGCGGGGAGCTCTCGCTGGAGAAGCTGTGCGACACGGTGCTGACCACCCTGGTCCCCGAGGCCGGCCGGCCCGGCCCCGGCGCCGAGGACGACATCGCGCTGCTCGCCGTCCAACTCGGCGGGCTGTCACCGGGCGACAGCGCCTCGTGGGTCTTCCCGGCTCGCAGCCACAGCGTCAGACGGGCCCGTTCGGTCGTCCGGCGCACCCTGCACGACTGGGGCCTGACCGAACTGGAGGACTCCGTGGTGCTGTTGGTCAGCGAACTGTTCACCAACGCCCTGCGGTACGCCCGGGGCCCCATCGGGGTACGGCTGGTGCGCGGCGGCTCCCTGCTGGTGGAGGTCTCCGACCCCCACCCCGACCCACCGCTCCCGCGCCGGGCGGGCCCCGAGGAGGAGAGCGGTCGTGGACTGCACCTGGTCTCCCTGGAATCCCACCGCTGGGGCACCCGTCGGGACCCGGCCGGGAAGACCGTCTGGTTCGAGGTCCACCTGCCCGACGGCCCGCCCGAACCGACGGATCAGCGCACCGGCAGGTGATACGCGATCCGGTACCGATCGGCCGGCACCACGAGATCGGCCGTCTCCACCGGCAGACTGCCGGCGCGGAACGTACGACTGATCACGATCATCAGCCGGCCCGGCCGCCCGCCCAGCGTCTCCACCTCCTCCACCTGCCCGGGC
>NZ_VKHT01000370.1 GCF_014141535.1 Streptomyces alkaliphilus
AGGTGTATAAGAGACAGGCCCCCACCAGCCCCTACGGCGCGAGCAAGCTCGCCGTGGACCACATGATCACCGGGGAGTGCGCCGCGCACGGCCTGGCCGCCGTCTCGCTGCGCTACTTCAACGTCGCCGGGGCGCACGGCGCGCAGGGCGAGCGGCACGACCCGGAGAGCCACCTCATCCCGCTGGTGCTCCGGGTCGCCCTGGGCACCCGGGAGGCCATCCACGTCTTCGGCGAGGACTACCCCACCCCCGACGGCACCTGCGTGCGCGACTACATCCACGTGGACGACCTCGCCGAGGCCCACCTGCTGGCCCTGGACTCCGCCATCGGCGGTGAGCACCTGATCTGCAACCTCGGCAACGGCAACGGCTTCTCCGTCCGGGAGGTGATCGAGACCGCCCGGCAGGTCACCGGGCACCCCATCCCCGAGGTCGCCGCCGAGCGGCGCGGGGGCGACCCGGCCGTGCTGGTGGCCTCCGCCGAGCGCGCCCGGACCCGCCTGGGGTGGAACCCCTCCCGGGCCGACCTGGCCGGGATCATCGCCGATGCCTGGGAGTTCGCCCGGAGCGAGCAGCAGCGGAAGGACGCCCCCACGCCATGAACTCCTCCTCCGCGGCCTCCGCGTCCCCGGGCGACCCCGTCGCGCCGGACACCGCCCTCGCGCCGGACTCCACCGTGACGGCGGACGACGCGCGCGCCTCCGACGCCGCCCGGGCCTCCGACACCGCCCGCCTCTTCGAGCGGATCTTCGGCGCCGAACCCACCGGGGTGTGGGCCGCGCCGGGTCGGGTCAACCTGATCGGCGAGCACACCGACTACAACGACGGCTTCGTGATGCCGCTGGCCCTCCCGCACACCACGACCGTCGCCGCCGCACCCCGCGGGGACGGCGTCCTCGCGCTGTACTCGGCCGACCTGCCGGGGCCGGTGGCGGTGCTCCCCCTGGAGGACCTCACCCCCGGCGCCGTGCCGGGGTGGACCGGCTACCCCGCCGGCGTGCTGTGGGCGCTGCGGGACGCCGGTCACGAGGTCGGCGGCGCCTCGCTGTGCGTCACCTCCACCGTGCCCACCGGTGCCGGCCTCTCCTCCTCCGCCGCGCTGGAGGTCGCCTCGGCCATGGCGCTGTGCGAGCTGTACGGGGCGGTGCCCGACGGGCAGCGGCTGGCCCGGATCGCGCAGCGCGCCGAGAACGCCTTCGTCGGGGTCCCGTGCGGGATCATGGACCAGATGGCCTCCGCCTGCTGCACCGCCGGTCACCTGTTGCACCTGGACACCCGGGACATGGCGGCCCGGCAGGTGCCCTTCGACATGGCCGTCGAGGGGCTGCGGCTGCTGGTCGTGGACACCCGGGTCAAGCACGACCTCGCCGACGGGGGATACGCCGAGCGCCGCGCCGGCTGCGAGGCGGGGGCCGAGGCGCTGGGCGTCCCCTCCCTGCGCTCGATCCCGCACGACGGACTGGACGACGCGCTCGCCCCCCTGGGCGACCCCGTGGTCCGCGCCCTGGTGCGGCACGTGGTCACCGAGAACGAGCGGGTCGCCCGGGTGGTGGAGCTGCTGGAGGCCGGCCGGGCCCGGGAGCTCGGGCCGGTGCTGAGCGAGGGTCACGCCTCGCTGCGCGACGACTTCCGGGTCTCCTGCCCCGAGCTGGACCTGGTGGTCGGCACGGCGGTGGCCGCCGGCGCGCTGGGCGCCCGGATGACCGGCGGCGGCTTCGGCGGGTCGGCCGTCGTGCTGGTCGAGGCCGACGCGGTCGGCGAGCTGGGGGAGCGGGTGGTCGCCGCCTCGGCCGCCGCCGGGCACCCGCAGCCGCGCGTCTTCGAGGCCGTCCCCTCGGCCGGCGCCCGCCGCATCCTCTGACGCCGTCCCCACCCCGGCCCCGGGGCCGGGGTGGGGACGGCACCGGTGTGGTTCCGGTGTGGTTCCGGGGTCCGGCGGGCGCCGGCCGGGTCCGCCGGTCGGCCGTCCCCTTCACGCAAGCCCCGAATCCCCGGGTGTCCGACACCGCGGCGGGCCCGTCGATCTTCCCGGCATCACCCGGACGGGTGAGATCGGAAACGCCGCGCCGGGGGCCCGGCCCGGCCGTACCGAGCGGGAACGCGGGCTCGTGACGAAGTCGGTACCGGGTGGGCGGAGGGGATTCCCCCAAACCCCTGTCGGGGGCCGCCCGGGCCCGTACTCTGGGCGCAGCACCGGTGGGGGCCGGTGCCGATCAGGGGGCGAGACAGGGGGGCACGGTGTCCGTCGTCCGGTGACCCGTCCGCTCGGCGGCGGCCGAGCGGACACCCGGGGAGCCGGCCGGAGGGCGTCGTGCCCGCCCGCCGTGTCGGGCGACGGCGACCCTCGGGTCGCGGTACAGGGGTGAGGGTGGAGCGGATCCGGGTCCTGGTGGTGGACCGTCACCGTGTGTTCGCCGAGTCCCTGGCGATGGCGCTGACCGCCGAGCCGGACGTGGAGGCCGCCGCCACCGGCGGGGCCGCGGCGGCCGATCGACTGGTGGAGCGGGCCCGGGAGGCCGGTGACCCGCTGCGGGTGCTGTTGGTGGACGCCGGCGCCGAGGGCGCCGAGGACGCAGGCACCGCGCTGGCGGCCCGGATCGGCGCCTGGCGGGCCCGGCAGCCCCGACTGCACGTGGTGGTGCTGGCGGCGGAGGACGACCCGCGCGCCTGCGCCCGGCTGTTGTCGGCCGGGGCGCGCGGCTGGGTGGCGAAGGACTGCTCGCTGGCGCGGCTGCTCCAGGTGGTGCGCGGTGTGGTGCGGGAGGAGACGCACCTGTCGCCGGGGCTGCTGACCGGCGTGTTGGCGGAGCTGACCCGCGAGACCCTGCACCGCAGCGAGCACGAACGGTTGGTGGAGGCGCTGACGCCGCGCGAGTTGGAGGTGCTGCGCTGCATGCTGGCGGGGTTGGGGCGCAAGGCGGTCGCCGAACGCCTGTACCTCTCTCCGCACACCGTGCGCACCCACATGCAGAACGTCCTGGGAAAGCTGGGGGTGCACTCGACGCTGGCGGCCGTGGCGCTGGCCCGCCGGGCCGGGGTGCCGCCCGCCGACTGAGCGTCCGGACAACCGGACGAACGACCTGCCGGAACGGGGCGGCCCGGGGGCCGGGGCGGTGTCCGCGCGTACGGACCTCCGCGCGCCGGGCGACCTCCGCGCGCCGGTTCCGGGGCGGGCGAGGGGCCCGTGTCCGGCGCGGAGCGGTGCTCAGTACGGGGTGTTGTCGAAGGGGGCGGTCAACTCGCGGAGCAGGGCGGCCAGCTCACGGCGCTGGGGGGTGCTCAGCTCGGCCAGGATCTCCCGTTCCCGGTCCAGCAGTCCGGCCAGGGCGCGGTCGGCGTGGTCGCGACCGGTGTCGGTGAGTCGCACCAGCACCCCGCGCCGGTCCTCGGGATCGGGGAGGCGCTCCACCAGGCCGCGCTTGGCGAGCCGGTCGATCCGGTTGGTCATGGTGCCGGAGGTGACCAGGGTCTGGGTGAGCAGCCGGCCGGGCGAGAGCTGGTAGGGCGTACCGGCCCGGCGCAGGGCGGTGAGCACGTCGAACTCCCACGGCTCCAGACCCAGTTCGGCGAAAGCGGTGCGCCGTGCGCGGTCCAGGTGCCGCGCCAGCCTGCTGACGCGGCTGAGCACCTCCAGCGGCTCCACGTCCAGGTCCGGTCGCTCCCGTCGCCAGGCCGCCACCAGCCGATCGACCTCGTCCTCCATGGGGTCAGTGTAGTAGTTGTGTCGATGTGAAGTCTCTTGATGGCAACTCTCTTGATTCAATGAATCTTGACATCGAGAGAAAGTGCGGGTGTGATCGAATCATGAGCGACGAGTCGACCGCCCCCCGCTGGGACCCCGGACAGTACCTGCGCCACGCCGACCACCGCCTGCGCCCGTTGCGCGAACTCCTCGATCGGGTCGCCGACGGTCCCGAACCGCCCACCGGGCCCGGCACGCCCCTGCGCATCGCCGACCTCGGGTGCGGCCCCGGCGCGCCCACGCGCATGGTCGCCGCGCGCTTCCCCGGCGCCCGGGTCACCGGCTGGGACAACTCGCGGGAGATGCTGGAGGCCGCCCGGGAGCACGCCGGCCCCGCGCCCGGCGGTGGCCTCGTGGACTTCGCCCGGTCCGACCTCGCCGACTGGCGCCCGGCCGAACCCCACGGCCTGATCGTCTCCAACGCCGCCCTGCAATGGATCCCGGGCCACGCCGAGCGCTTCCCGGAGTGGGTGGCGGGGCTGCTCCCCGGCGGCGTCCTCGCCTTCCAGGTGCCCGACAACTTCGACGCCCCGAGCCATGTGCTGCTGCGCGAACTGTGCGCCTCACCCCGGTGGCGGGACCGCCTCGGCCGCGTGCTGCGCGGCCCCACCCCGATCCTCGACCCCGACGGCTACCACGACGCCCTGGCCGCCACCGGCTGCTCGGTGGACCTGTGGACCACCGAGTACCGGCAACTCCTCACCGGCCCGGACCCCGTCCTGGAGTGGACCCGGGGCACCGCCCTGCGGCCCGTCCTCACCGCGCTCGCCGACGCGCCGGCGGAGCGGGAGGCGTTCTCGGCCGAGTACGCCGAGCGGCTGCGCGGGGCCTATCCCCGTCGCCCGGACGGCACCACCGTCTTCCCCTTCCGCCGCCTGTTCGCCGTCGCCCGCCACCCCGCCGGGTGAGGCCCGGGCGGGGCGG
>NZ_VKHT01000371.1 GCF_014141535.1 Streptomyces alkaliphilus
GTCGCCCCCGCCCCGCCGGCCCCGTCGGCGGCGTCCGGGCTCCCGTGCGCCGGAAGGGCACCGGCGGCCCCCGCCGGGAGGAGTTCCACCACCCGGTCGGCGAGGTCGCGCAGGGCCGGCCGGTGGGTGACGATCAGTACCGTCCGCCCGCCGGCGGCCCGGCGCAGGGTCTCCCGGACCCGCGCCTCGGTGAGGCCGTCCAACGCGGCGGTCGGCTCGTCCAGCAGCAGCACCGGACGTTCGGTGAGCAGGGCGCGGGCCAGCGCGACGCGCTGCCGCTGCCCGGCGGACAGGCCCGCCCCGCCCTCGTCCACCCGGCGCCCCGGCGGCAGGTCCGCGTCGGCGGCGGCGTCGCGCAGGGCACGGAGCACGGCCGCGTCATCGGCGTCGGGGCGGGCGAGCCGGACGTTCTCGGCGATGGTTCCGGCGAACAGGTGGGGGTGCTGCGGCACCCACGCCACCTGCCGGTGCCACGAGGCGGGGTCGAGGTCGGCGAGGTCGCGGTCCCCGATGAGCACCCGTCCGCCCGGCTCCGGGCGGACGAACCCCAGCAGCACGTTGAGCAGGGTGGTCTTCCCGGCGCCCGACGGGCCCACCACGGCGACGGTCTCGCCGGGCCGCAGCGTCAGGTCCACCCGGCTCAGCACCTCCCCGGCACGGCCCTCCCGCCGCACGGTGACGCGCTCCAGCCGCAGGTCGGCGGTGCGGGCGTCGGGGGCGGTCCCGGTGCCGGGGCGGGGCCGCTCGGTCCCCAGCACGCCGAACACCTCGTCGGCGGCCGACAGGCCCTCGGCGGCGGCGTGGTAGTGGGTGCCGACCTGGCGCAGCGGCAGGTACGCCTCGGGGGCCAGGATCAGCACCACCAGGCCGGTGTGCAGGTCGAGTTCGCCGTGCACCAGGCGCATGCCGATGCTCACCGCGACCAGCGCCACCGAGATGGTGGCGAGCAGTTCCAGGGCGAAGGAGGAGAGGAAGGCGATGCGCAGGGTGCGGACGGTGGTGCGACGGTAGTCGGCGGTGATGGCCCGGATGTTCTCCACCTGGGCGCGGGCACGACCGAAGACCTTCAGGGTGGGCAGGCCGGCGACCACGTCCAGGAAGTGGTGGGAGAGCCGGGACAGTCGGCGCCACTGCCGGTCCATGTGGGCGCGGGTGGCCCAGCCGATGAGGACCATGAAGAGCGGGATCAGCGGCAGGGTGCCGAGGATGATCGCCGCCGAGACCCAGTCCTCGGTGAGGATGACGGCCAGCACGGCGGCGGGGACCGCGACGGCGAGGCCGAGCTGGGGCAGGTAGCGGGCGAAGTAGTCGTCGAGGGCGTCGATGCCGCGTCCGGCTAGCACGGCGAGTTCGCCGCTGCGCCGGTGGTCGAGCCGGCCGGGGCCGAGGGCGGCGGCGTGCTCGACCAGCCGCGTCCGCAGCTCGGACTTGACGGCGGCGCCCGCCCGGTGGGCGGCGCGCTCGGTGAGCCAGGAGACCAGGGCGCGGCCCACCGCCGTGGCGGCGAGCAGCGCCACGGAGCCGGTCAGTTCATCGGAGCCGAGGCCCTGTTGGAAGGAGCCGACGACGATGTCGGCGATCAGCACGGCCTGGGCGATGACCAGACCGGCGTTGAGGAGGCCGAGCAGCACCGAGCCGACGAGGAACCCGCGGGTGGCGCGGGCGTGACGGAGGAGGCGGGGATCCACGGGCTTCATGGCGTTCGGTCTTCCGTGCGGGGGCGGTCGGCCGGCGCCGGTCGGGGGTAACCGGCGCCGGCCGGGGGTCCCGGTCCGTCGGTGAGGCCGGCCGGGCCGGGAGTCGGTGGCCGACGCGGATCAGGCGGTCGGCACGCGATCGGGCGAGCCGGGCGCGTCGGGGCTCTCCGGCGCGTCGGGGCTCCCGGGTCCTCCGGTGTCGGGCCCGGTGGTGGCGGGTCCGGTTCCGCCGTCGGCGGGGCCGTGCGGGTCGGGGGCCAGGTGCTGCACCCCGATCCGCTTGCGGAACACCCAGTACGTCCAGCCCTGGTAGAGCAGCACGATCGGGGTGGCGATGGCCGCGACCCAGGTCATGATCGTCAGGGTGTAGGGGGTGGCGGCGGCGTTGACCACGGTCAGGTCCCACTCGGCGTTCAGCGAGGAGGGCATCACCGCCGGGTAGAGGGTCAGGAAGAGCATGGTCACGGCGGCGGCGATGGTGACGCCGGAGAGGCCGAAGGCCCAGCCCTCGCGTCCGGCCCGGTTGGCGAACAGCGCGGCGACCAGCGCTCCGGCGGCGATCACCAGGGCGAGCAGCGACCACGCGGTGCCGGTGCCCAGCTGGGTCCAGCCCAGGAAGGCCACGGCGAGGGCGGCGGTGACCAACCCCAGCCGGCCCGCCAGCGCGCGGGCCCGTTCCCGGACCTCCCCGACCGTCTTGAGCGCGATGAAGACCGCGCCGTGGAAGGTGAAGAGGAGCAGGGTGACGGCGCCACCGAGCAGGGCGTAGCCGTTGAGGAGGGTGAAGAGGTTGCCGACGTACTCGCCGTCGGCGTCGATCGGCACGCCGCGCACGATGTTGGCGAAGGCCACCCCCCACAGGAAGGCGGGCAGCAGGGAGGTCCAGAAGATGGCGTGCTCCCAGTTGCGCTGCCAGCGCTCCTCGGGCCGCTTGGAGCGGTACTCGAAGGCGACGCCGCGCACGATCAGGCAGATCAGGATGAGCAGCAGCGGGATGTAGAAGCCGGAGAAGAGGGTGGCGTACCACTCGGGGAAGGCGGCGAAGGTGGCGCCGCCCGCGGTGAGCAGCCAGACCTCGTTGCCGTCCCAGACGGGGCCGATGGTGTTGATCAGCACCCGGCGCTCGCGGCGGTCGCGGGCCAGGCCCCGGGTCAGCACGCCGACGCCGAAGTCGAAGCCCTCCAGGAAGAAGTAGCCGATCCACAGGACGGCGATCAGGGAGAACCAGACGACGTTCAGCGCGTGCGGTTCGAGGGCGGCGTGCACGGAATTCGCCAACTCGACGGGATTCACGGGTCAGTGCTCCTTTCGCCGCTCAGTAGGAGAAGGCCATGGGGCGGTCGGCGTCCTCGCGGTCGTGGCCGCCGATGCGGGTGGGCGGGTTGCGGTCGGCGTCGGTCAGCTCGGGCGGTCCGGCCTTGGCGTACTTGATCAGCAGTTTGACCTCGACGACGGCGAGCACCGCGTACAGCAGGGTGTAGACGCTCATCGAGAGGATGACCTCGCCCTGCGAGACGTTGGGGGAGACGCCCGCGGAGGTGGGCAGGACCCCGTAGACCACCCAGGGCTGGCGGCCCATCTCGGTGAAGATCCAGCCCCAGGCGTTGGAGATCAGGGGGAACGCGAGGGTGAGGAAGGCCAGCCGCCAGTACCACCGGGAGAGGGTGGGGCCGAGTTCGCCGTCGCGGGTCAGGGCGAGGATCGGCACCCGCTCGGTGTCGGCCGCCTTCTCGCGGAGGCGTTCGGAGAGGAAGAGCCTGCGGCGGGTGAGCCACAGCCCGGCGACGCCCAGCGCGAAGGAGATCATGCCGAAGGTGATCATCCAGCGGAAGCTCCAGTAGGCGACCGGGATGTTGGGGCGGTAGTCGCCGGGCCCGAACTCCTCCTGCATGGCCTCGTTGGTGTCGTTGATGCCGGGCACCGGGTCGGAGAAGTTGCCGTGGGCGAGGAAGGAGAGCAGGCCGGGCACCTCGATGGCGACCACGTTGCGCCCCTCGTCGACGTCGCCGATGGCGAAGGCGGAGAAGGGGGCGGGGCCCTCGGTGTCCCACAGGGCCTCGGCGGCGGCCATCTTCATGGGCTGCTGCTCGTACATGATCTTGGCGATGTGGTCGCCGCTGACGGCGGTGAGCAGACCGCCGACGACGACGGTGACCAGGCCGAGCCGCATCGAGGTGCGCATCACCTCGACGTGCCGGCCCTTGCGCAGGTGCCAGGCGGCGATGCCGACGACGAACGCCCCACCGGTGAGGAAGGCGGCGGTGATGGCGTGGGCGAAGTGGGCGACGGCGGTGTTCTGGGTGAGGACGGCGAGGAAGTCGGTGAGTTCGGCCCGGCCCGCCTCCTCGTTGTAGGTCCAACCGACCGGGTGCTGCATCCAGGAGTTGGCGGCGAGGATGAAGTAGGCGGACAGCACGGTGCCGACCGCCACCATCCAGATGGTCGCCAGGTGCAGCTTCTTGGGCAGCTTGTCCCAGCCGAAGATCCACAGGCCGATGAAGGTGGATTCGAAGAAGAAGGCGATCAGCGCCTCGAAGGCGAGCGGTGCGCCGAACACGTCGCCGACGAAGCGGGAGTAGTCGGACCAGTTCATGCCGAACTGGAACTCCTGGAGGATGCCCGTGACCACGCCCATGGCGATGTTGATCAGGAAGAGCTTGCCCCAGAACTTGGTGGCCCGCAGATAGCGGTCCTTCCCCGTGCGCACCCAGGCGGTCTGGAGGCAGGCCACCAGGGTCGCCAGGGAGATCGTCAGCGGGACGAAGAGGAAGTGGTAGACGGTGGTGATGCCGAACTGCCACCGGGCGAGGGTCTCGTCCGCGAGGGCGAGGTCCACGAGGTCGCCGGTGAGGTGCAGGGCGGTGGCCGCGGCGGTTGGATCCACGGTGGTGCTCTCCTTCTTCGGTGCTCGTCCCCGGCCGTCGGCTCCCGGTCGGGGGTCGGGCGGTCCGGGGGCGGAC
>NZ_VKHT01000372.1 GCF_014141535.1 Streptomyces alkaliphilus
GTGGTGTCCGTCCCCTCGTCACGGGCGGGGCGCCGGTCGTCGAGGAGGATGCCGCGCTCGCCGGTCAGGCCGGGGAAGGAGCCGAGCAGCCGGCGGGTGTAGGGGTGGCGCGGCTCGCGGTGGAGTCGCTCGGCGGATCCGTACTCCACCACCTCGCCGTCGCGCATGACGGCGATGCGGTCGGCGAGCTCCAACAGCAGGGGCAGATCGTGGGTGATGAACACGACCGCGAAGCCCAACTCCTCGCGCAGGCGGAGGATCTCCCCCAGGATGCCGCGCTGCACGACCACGTCCAGCGCGGTGGTGGGCTCGTCCATGATCATGACCTGTGGGTCGAGGAGCATGGCCATGGCGATCATGACGCGCTGGCGCATGCCACCGGAGAGTTCGTGCGGGAAGGAGCGCAGGCGCCGGGGGTCCACCCCCACCAACCGCAGCACCTCCTCGCAGCGGGCCCGACGTTCCCCGGCCGTCATCCCCGGCCGGTGGGTGATCAGGACGTCCTCCAACTGCTCCCGGACGGGGATGACCGGGTTGAGGGAGTTCATCGCGCCCTGGAAGACCACCGACATGCGGTCCCAGCGGAAACGCCGCAGGTCCTCGCCCTCCAGCGCGAGCAGGTCGATGTTCTCGCCGGAGCGGTCGTGGAAGACCACCGTTCCGGAGGTGACCTCGGCCGGTGGCCGGTGGAGGCGCGCGATGGCGTAGGCCAGGGTGGTCTTGCCGCAGCCCGACTCGCCCGCGAGGCCGAGGATCTCGCCCCGCCCCAGGGTCAGGGAGACGTCGCGGACGGCGTGGACCGGTTTGTCCACGCGATAGGTGACGTTCAACCGCTCGACCGTGAGCACCGGTTCGCGGTCGGTGCCGTCGGGGTCGGCGGGGTCGGCGGGCCCGCCGACCCCGGGGGTCCCGGTCGGGGTGCCGGTCGCCGAGGCGGCGTCGGCGGCCACCGCGCCGGGGTCCCCGGCGTCGCGGCGGGCGCCGGTGCGCAGACGGGGGTTGATGATCTCGTCGATGCTGAAGTTGATCAGTGCCAGACCGCAGCCGAAGAGGGCGATGACCAGACCGGGGGGCACGAACCACCACCAGGCACCCCACTGCAGGGCGAACCCGTTCTGGGCGTAGAAGAGCATCGTGCCCAGGGTGGAGGAGTTGGAGGCGCCCAGCCCGAGGAAGGACAGGCCGGCCTCGGCGAGGATCGCGGCCAGCACGGCGAAGACGAACTGCGAGGCCAGCAGCGGCAGCAGGTTGGGCAGGATCTCCACCGAGACGATCCGCCAGGGGCGTTCGCCCGCCACCCTGGCCGCGGCCACGTAGTCGCGGTTGCGCAGCGAGAGCGTCTGGGCCCGCAGGACCCGTGCGGAGGCGGCCCAACCGGTGATCGCGAGCACCACCGCGATGGTCCAGGCGCCGCGCCGGTTGGCGGGGACGAACCCGGCGATGACGATCACCAGCGGCAGGCCGGGGATGACCAGCATGACGTTGGAGAGCAGGGAGAAGCCCTCGTCCACGAACCCGCCGAGGTAACCGCCGATGATGCCGAAGAGGGCCGAGAGCAGGGTGGCCATGACGCCCACCAGCAGCCCGATCTGCAGCGAGCCGGCGGTGGCCCGGGCCAGTTGGGCCAGCACGTCCTGGCCGGTGCGGGTGGTGCCCAACAGGTTCTCCCCGTCGGGAGGGGTCATCCCGCGGCTGTCGATGGCGTCGGGGTCGCCGAGGAACAGCGGGCCGACGAAACCGAACAGGGCGATGGCGAGCACCAGGAGGAAGCCGATGACGAGCTTGGGCGAGGGGGTGGGGAGCAGGGAGCGCCATCCCCCGGACGCGCGGCGGGGGTGTTTTCCGGGGACGATCCCCTCCTCCCCGGTCGCCTCGACGGCCGGTTCACCGGTCGGTTCGGTGAGATGTACGGGGTTGGTCACGGTGACGGCTCCTTGCCCTCGGTGGACCCTCGACGGATCCGCGCGGACGCTTTCCCGGCCATGGCGCGGCCCTCAGTTCTCGACCCGGGTGCGCGGGTCGATGACGCCGTACAGCAGGTCGACGATCAGGTTGGCTCCCAGGACCGCCACCGTGATCACCAGGAAGATCCCCTGCATGAGGGCGTAGTCGTTGTTCTGAACCGCCTGCAGCAACTTCGATCCGATGCCGGGGTAGGAGAAGACCTGCTCGGTGACGATCGAGCCGGCCACGACGAAGCCCAGGGAGATGGCGAAGCCGGCGATGGACGGCAGGACGGCGTTGCGGGCGGCGTACCGGGTCATCACACGGCTCTCGCGCAGGCCCTTGGCCCGGGCGGTGAGGACGTAGTCCTCGGACATGGTGGAGACCATCATGTTGCGCATCCCCAGCAGCCAGCCGCCGACCGAGGAGATGACGATGGTCGCCGCGGGCAGGAAGCCGTGGTGGAGGATCGATCCGACGAACTCGGCGTTCCGGCCGGGCATGAGAGCCACGTCGTACCCGCCCAGCAGGGGGAACCAGCCCAGGACGGTGGAGAAGAGCGCCACCAGCAGCAGGGCGAGCCAGAAGTAGGGGACGGCGGCCAGGATGGTGGTCGCGGGGATGAGGGAGTCCAGCCACGATCCGCGCCGCCAGCCGACGATCGCCCCCAGTGCCACCCCCAGCAGGAAGGACAGGAAGGTGGCGATGCCCACCAGGACGATGGTCCACGGCAACGCCTGTCCGATCACCTCGGAGACCGGGGTGGGGAAGACGCTGACGGATATACCCAGGTCGCCGCGGGCCATCGCCCCCAGGTAGGCGAGGTACTGGACGATCAGGGGCTCATCGGTGTCCGTGCCGAGAAGCAGCTCGTACGCCCGCCGGACGGCCGGGTCGGGCGACCCGCCCCGCTGCTGGAGTTTCGCCATGAGGATGTCCACCGGGTTGCCCGGCATCAGCCTCGGGATGAAGAAGTTCAGCGTCAGGGCGGCCCACAGGGCGATCAGGTAGAAGCCGAGCTTTCGGGCGTAGTACCTCATGCGGGCCGCCAATCGGGGATGAGCTGCTTCTCGGACACGTCTCGGGGAAGGAGATCGACGCCGGTCAGTCGGTCGCGGGACGCAGGTTGAGGAAGATCTGCGAGTGGTCCGGCCGGCTCCACACGGCGGGGAAGGCGTACAGGTCGTCCTCGGTGGGCCAGCCCTCGAACTTCGCCGCGTTGTACTGGCTGGTGGTACCACCGGTGAGGACCGGGATGTACGGCAGGTCCTCCTCGATCGCCACCTGGACGGTGTCCAGCAGCGGTTGGCGCGCCGCGGCATCGGCCGGGTCGGTGCGCTTCAGTTCCTCCAGCGCCGCGTCGACCTCCGGGTGGGTGTAGCGGGCGAAGTTGGGCTGGGCCACCTCCCCCACCGGGGCGGTGTTCTCCGAGTGGAAGAAGTACCCGTAGAGGTAGTAGGGGTCGGGTGCCGGCCCCTGGTAGAGGGAGTCGATGAGCAGCTGGTAGTCGCCCTGGCCGCGGGAGTCGGACCACTCGTTCCAGGAGGCCTGTCGGATGGAGATGTCGATGCCGAGCGGGGCCAGTTGTTGGCCGATGACGTCCACGGCGGTGATGTAGTCGGTCCAGCCGGTGACGACGCTGACGGACAGCTCCAGGCGCTCGCCGTCACGGGTGCGCACACCGTCGCCGCCCGGCTCCCAGCCGGCCTCCTCCAGGAGCGCCTCGGCGGTCTCCGTGTCGGGCTCCATGGGCACGACCCGGTTCTCCAGGTCGTCGCTGATCACCGCCTCGTCCCGGCCGACCAGGGCGAAGCCGGGGGAGATCTCGCTCGCGGTGTCCTCGAAGGCGAGGGAGTTGATCTGGGTGCGGTCCAGGGCGTGGTGGATCGCCTTGCGGACGGCCGGGTCGGTCTGCGGGCCGGTGCAGCCGAGTTCCTCGTCGGAGCAGGTCATCAGGACGATCTGGTTGAGCGGGACGGTGATGCTCCGGTAGCCGGGGTGGTTGTCCTCGACGTTGTGGATGTCGGGGACCGGGCCGGTCTGCCAGTCGACGGTGCCGGCCGCGAGGGCGTCGGCACCGGCCTGGTTGCCGGAGAGCGCGACGAAGCGGACCCGCTTCAGCTCCGGTTCACCGTCCCAGTAGTCGGGGTTGGCCTCGAGGGTGAAGGCCTGGGGGCGGAACTCCCGGAGGCGGAACGGCCCGGTGCCCACCGGCTCGGGCACGGTGTCCGTGGCCGGGTCCGCGATGTCGCCCCACAGGTGTTCGGGAACGATCCAGATGCGTCCCAGTACCTGGGGCCCCTCGAGGAAGGCGGGCCCGTCGAAGCGGACGAGCAACTCGGTGTCGCTCACCCGCTCGGCACGGCCCTCGAAGCCGGTGCCGTTGATGGCGGGGTTGGCCGCTATGAGGTCGAGGGTGAAGACCACGTCGTCGGCGGTGAAGGGCTCGCCGTCGGACCAGGTGACGCCCTCGCGGACGGTGACCGAGAGTTCGGTGCCGTCCTCGTTCCAGGAGTAGTCGGTACCCAGACGCGGGACGGGATCGGCGTCGGCGGCCTGGTTGAAGTAGAACAACGGCTCGAAGATGGTGCCCGGACCCTCGATGACGCTGTGGGAGTAGGGGTTGAAGTTGCTCTGGTAGTCCCCCGCCTGGCCGGTGTAGACGACCAGGGTGTCCGCCGGGGTGCCGCC
>NZ_VKHT01000373.1 GCF_014141535.1 Streptomyces alkaliphilus
CCCGGAAGGACGACCCCCGAACTCCCGCGACCGCCCCGTCACCACCGAGTCCGCCGAGTCCGCCGAGTCGATCACACCGCTTTCACCAGGGGTTTCCCGAACCCGGTCCGGTCCCCTCCCGCCGAGGCCCCTCGGCTCGGGCCCCGGCCGGGGCGAACGGGGGGAGCGATCGCCGCACGCCGGACACGCATTCCCGAAGCGGCAAGATCCTTCCCATCATCGTGAAGAACGTTTCCCGTATACGGGTGAATGAAGAAGGAAAGGAATTCAGCCGCCGTCCCGTGGAGGATGCCGGCGGGAAAGCGAAGATCCTTTTTTCGGAAGGTGAAGAAGATCCCGGATCACGCGGCCGTGCCGGAGCGGTCCCGGAGCCGCCGATCACCCACCGGTCCGGCCACGGCGGCGGGTCGGCCCCTGGCCGGCGCCGTCTAGGGCGATGAGGGCGGGAAGGGTCGCGCCCGCGCACCAGTGGCCGAGGAGATCCCGGTGCACGACCGGAACGCCGTTGGCACGGGCGGTCTCCAACGCGTGGGCGGTGAATCGGGTGGTGGTGACGAAGACGGCGACATCCGCCCCGGCGTGTGTGAGTGCGCCGATCAGTTCCCGGACGGCCGCGCCGGGGATCGCCCGCTTCTGCGAGTACCGCTTGCACTGGATGACGAAGGACCGGCCGTCGGGCAGCAGGCCGGTGATGTCCACCCCGTCGTCCCGGGCCCCACCGACCCGGCGCACCCGGGTGCAGCCGTCCCGCCGACAGAGGTCGGCCACGAACTCCTCGAACGCGGTCCCGGTCATGTCGTCCACGCCCGAGTCGGCGAGACGACGCCCGCCCCGGGCCACCGCGTCCTCCCGGCGCCACGCGACGTCCCCCTCCCGCTCCCTCCGATGGGTTGTCCACACGCGGTGGACGAGCACACCGAGCGACAGCACGACGAGCACGAGGGCGAGGAGGATCAGGGAGATGCCCCATCGGCCGGTGAGGAGGGAGAACAGGAGGACGGGGCACAGGCCGATCGCCCCGACGCGGGCGGCGACGGAGCGGCGGGGCGGCACACGACGCCCGCGAGTGGCACGACGCGGCACGGACCTTCCCCTCCCCGGACACGGAACGACGCGTCCGGAAAGATCCTGCGCCCGGCTCCCGGAACGAAACACGGCCACCGGTCCCGGCGGTCGTTCCCGGCCGGCCCGATCCGGGGCCCCACCGCGCTCGGCCGGCCCCGACGGAGGGCCGGGGTCGGAACCGGGTGATCAGAGGATTCGCTCGAGCCTGGCGAGAACCTTTCCGGAAAGCGCCTCGAACTCCTTGAAACAGGTCTTCACGTACTGCTGCGTACTGCCGAGCGCACCGTCGACGGGCCGCAGGTCGAACATGGGCTTGCGCGCATCATGCGCCAGCGGCATCAGGCTTCTGTGGTTTCGCAGCGTGGCAATCCTGTGATGATCCCCATGGGAATCCGGAGAAGATTCACCGAGAACAGCCGATGAGTATACCCAAGGAATCCTTTCCAACCATCGCTCGTATGCCTTGAAGGGACGGTCAAGTCTCATCTCCGGCTGCATGATGACATATCCGAGCGGCCGCATCGTGGCCGAGGGAGCGGAAATGTCCCGGGGAACACGAGGGAGAACGAGCGACTGCCAATCACTCCGCCACCGACGCAATGTCGGCCCCAGATTACTCAATCCCTTCAATGAGAAAAGGTCGGCCGCCAACGGCATCAGAACGGTGTCGGCCGAGATCAAAGCAGCCCGATTGATGACTCCGAGATTGGGTCCGACGTCGATGAGCACGACCTCTGCGTCGACAACCAAGGCGGCCTGTTGAATGACACGATGAAAAGACGTGGAGGTTCGGATTGCGGCGATGTCACCCCCGTAGGCACGTGACCATTCGTTGGAGAGTTTGTCCTCGAAGCGACTCAGATCAAGACTGCCCGGCAACAACCAGAGCCCCGGTCGCAGGCGAGTCGGCTCGACAGCCGCGATGTCTCCGGTGCCTTCCAGGATGGGGCGTACCGCATCCGCCATGGTCTGCCCACCGCGCACTCGTCCGGTACCCGACAAAGCCGCCATCGCCGCACCCTGGTCGATGAGCCCGGAGGTCCCCCCCACAAATCCTCGATCTCCGACTCATCCAGGCACATAGCCGTGAGGTTGGTCTGCGGATCCAAATCAACCACCAGTACACTCAGCCCGATCCTTTGCATCATATGGGCGAGGTGATAGGTGAGAGTGGCCTTTCCCACTCCTCCTTTATTATTGAAAAGAGCGATAGATTTCACGAAGCTCCCCTGATGACAACCACCCACGAGGAATCATCGATCTGAAACTCGGCCCGAGGATTTCCATTGCTCTCCAGCGCTCTCTCCACCCGGCCGATCCCTCACCCGAAGCGGTTCACATAGCCAAGCCCTTTCATCGCCGCCGCCGGAGAAGGGTTTCGATAATCGGTGACGCGATCGAAGTTGTCGCTCCGGACCCGACCAATTCGAGATCCAGGTCGTCGAGCCCCGCGCAGGGAAGCGGTCGGGAGTCGAAGGGGGTATCCAACGAGCGCCTGCGCTCGGCGAGGACACGCTCGTCCTCCCGGCTCGCCCGACGCGTGGTGGGGTCCGGCCGAACCCACACCACACCCTCGCACCGGACCGGAGGTGTGGCACACGCGGTCACCCGGATGCGAATGACCGGCTTGCCGAGGAAGAGGGCTCGCTCGACGGTCAGCGATGGACGATCCAGAATCCGACCGTCGTCCCGGAGTTCGGTGAGTTGAAGGAGCTCGCGATCACTGAGGTCGACCTCGTCCACCGGACACCCGTTGTCGTCCACTCCGATGAGGATGTCACCGCCTCCGTGACCCCCCCGGGTCGTTGGCCATGGCGCACACAGCGCTGCCGAGCGCGTCACCGCGCCTCCCGTCCCGCTTCGGGGCGCGTTTGAACTCGAGGCAGGCGGACTCCTGTGTCCCGAGGGTGTCGGCGAGGTCGATTCGGCTGTCACTCACCGGGCCATTGTGCCCCCGGGCGCCGTGCGGTTGATCGAGATGACGCTCCCGGAAACCCTCGCCCGGGGATCGCGGTGACGCGGAGGCGATCGCCGGGAGATCACGGCTCCCGCCGGTGTCAACCGCCGTTGACGCCGGCGAAGTCCGGGCCGGTGATCAGGGTGAGCACGCCGGGCGTCTCGGACTCCATCGACTCCAGGCGGGCCCCCGGCACCCGCTTGGCCAGCAGACGGGCGTGCTCCTCCAACCCCTCGGGGTGCCGGATGACGGTGCCGCCCACCAGGTCGGAGTTGCCGGTGAAGGGCACCTGGAAACCCGCCGCGCTCAGCGCCTCGGCGGCCTCGGCGGCCTGGCCGGGCACCCCGGAGCCGTTGAGCACCTGCACCCGGATGTCGGCCGGGGAGATGGTCGGCCGCTCGGCGACGGCCCGCTCCAACTCCTCCTCGGTCAGCCGCTCGTCGCGTGCCATGGCGGTGAAGACCAGCTCGGCGTGCGGATACCGCCACACGACGTTGGCCCGGTCGGTGGGGTCGTCCAGCTCACGCGGGTAGTTGGGGACGGTCATGAAGGTGATCGCGTCCTGCGGGATGTCCTGGAGCTGGGTGGTCAGGGAGAGCAGCGGCTGGAGCCCGGCGAGTTCGGGGTCGGTGGTCAGCGAGCCGGTGACGGCGCCCATGAAGTCGTAGAGGGCGGTCGGATTGGTGAGGCTGCTCCGGGCCTTCGCCACGAGGGCCTGCATGAACTCCTGTTGCCGGTTGATGCGGCTCAGGTCGCTGCCGTCGCCCAGGCTGTAGCGGGCGCGGACGTAGCCCAGTGCCTCGTCGCCGTTCAGGCTCTGGCAGCCGGCGTCCAGCCTCAGGTGCGCCTTGGGGTCGTCGATGGGCGCCTCGATGCACATGTCCACGCCGCCGAGGGCGTCGACCATGCCGCTGAAGCCGTTGAAGTCGATGGTGATGAAGTGGTCCATCCGCAGGCCGGCGTTGTGCTCGACGGTGCGGATGGCGCAGGCTGTGGCGTACTCCACGTCCCCGCTCATGCCGCCGGTGGAGTAGGCGGAGTTGAGCTTGCCGAAGTAGGGCTCGGACACCTCGCCGTTGCCCAGCTCACAGGCGGGGACCTCGACCCAGGAGTCGCGGGGCAGCGAGACGACGGTGGCCCACTCCCGGTTCTCGGCGATGTGGACGACCATCATGGTGTCCGAGTTCATGCCGTCGACGTTGCCGTAGGCGCCGCCGGTGCCCTCGCGGCTGTCGGAGCCGATCAGCAGGATGGTCTCGGCGTCGGGGGCGAGGTCGTCGGGGCGGTCGCCGCCGATCTTGTCGTCCACGTCGGCGGACTGCACGTTGCCGTCGAGCTTGTGGTACAGCCAGGCGAGGACACCGGTGCCCAGGAGCAGCAGGACGGCGAGGGTGCCCGCCGACCACAGCAGGTAGCGCGGCTTCCGGCGGGGTTTGCCGCGTCGGCGCCCGCCGCCGGCCCGGCCGTCGGTGGAGCGGCGGGGGGCCGGGACCCGCCCGGCGCGGGTCGCGGCGCGTCCGCCGGCGGCGCGGCCGTCGGTGGAGAGGGCGTCGGGATGATCGTCGTCGGCTCCGGCGGGCAGGGCACGGCGGCTGTCTCTTATACACACCT
>NZ_VKHT01000374.1 GCF_014141535.1 Streptomyces alkaliphilus
CGGGTGGGGATCGGACACGCCGGCCACGGGCGCCGACGGCACGGCACGGTCGTACGTGGCGGGGCCCGTCGGCTCCTGCCGCGCCACGGGGTCGCGATCCGTCCGGGGGGCCTGTCCGAAGCCCGGCTGGGCGTACGGGGCGTAGGGGGAGTACGGGCCGGGAGGAACGTCGCCCCGCTCCCCCGCCCCGGTTCCACGCGGATCCGCCGGGCCCGAACCGTCCGCACGGTCCCGGTCCGTCGCGTCCGACGGGCCGGCACCCCCGGGTTCCGGGTCACGATCGTATGGCGCTTGCATGTGGTTACCCCAACTCGAATCGCGGTGGTCGGAGGATCACCGACCTGCTCCGGCGTGTGCCTGCTGTGTGCGCCGGCTCGACGGGCGGCGCCGACGGATGCCCGGACATCCGAGCGGAACGCGGTGGCTCCGGGTCATCGGCCGCGCTCCACTGTCTCACCCCGCCGGACGGACGCCGCGTCGCCGCCGGCGGTGTCGGTCCCCGACTCACCCGCCGGGGTGTCCCCGTGGGCGGTGCCGCCGTTTCCGGAGCCGGGGGGCGTCGCCCCGGGGCTCCCGCCGTCGGCCCCTCCGCCCGGGGTGTCCCCGGGCGCGTCCGGCTCGCCACCGGGCCCCCCGCCGGCGCTCTCCGCCCGCTTCCGCTGGGTGTACATGCGGATACCGGCCAGCACCACCAGCAGGACCCCGCCGGCGATCACCAGCATCACCGCCGAGGTGATGGAGGTGACCCGGGCGTGGAAGCGTATGGCCTCGCCGTACGGTTTGCCGTCGGCGGTGTAGAGCTGGGCCTCCAGCACGGTGCGCCCGTTGGCCCGGGCGGTGGCCTCGAACTTGACGGACTGGCTGTGGCCGCCGCCCACGGCGACCTCCCGGGCCTCGTCCACCTCCAGGCCGATCCGTCGACTGGAGGTGAGCCGCAGCTCCAGGCCCTGCACCTCCTGCATCAGGTTGTTCTGCACCGTCACCGGGATGATCGCGCTGCGCCCCGAGAGGGTGATCGGGCTCTTCTCGATCAGGTGGACCTGCTCGGTCAGCTCCCGCAGCTCGGCGCGGATCTCGGCCCGGTAGCGGGCGGCGTCCACGGGCTCACCGCGCCAGGAGGTGGACATCTCGCGGCGAATGGCGTTCCCGAAGGGGGTGACCACCCGGTCGGCCCGGGTGAGGATCACCGCGAAGTCGTCCAGGGCCCGGCGGGTCTCCCGCATGGCCTCGAAGGATCCCGTCGGCTGCTCCTGCTCGCGCAGTCGCTCCGGGTACTCGTCGGTGCCGGGGACGGAGAGCGCGGCCAGCGGGTCGGGCTCGGCCCGCGCGGCCTCGTCGAGATCGGCGAAGCGCGCCCAGTCGGCCTCCTCCGCGAGCGTGTCCAGGGCCTCCGCGAGGGCCCGGGCCTGATCCGCGGAGGGCATCCGCTGCGGTGCCAGGACCACGTGCCGCTCCGCCGCCGGCGTCTGGTCGGCGACGGCCAGGGTGTGGGCCAGCAGTGCCTGTCGGGCGGTGGTGACCTCACCCGCCCGGGTCATGCGCCCCTCGGCCAGGGTGGAGAGCCGCGAGTCGGCGACCACGGCGGTGACCCCGCCGCCGATGGGACCGGCGGCGGAGGGGGTGTGGTCCTCCCCCGTCCCGGTGCGGACGCTGTCGTCCCGCGCGATGATCCGCTGCGCTCCGGCGGAGGTGGCCACCGAGACGATGTCCGGATCCAGAGCACCCTCGATGGGCCAGGCGTAGTCCGTGCGGGGGGTCACCCCCAGGATGGTCTCCACGGTCACCGGTGCCAGTTCGGTGGCGGCGCGCAGCTGGGCCAGGGAACCGGGCACGGACTTGCCCTGGTGGGCGAGGGAGGCCAGGTCCGGGTCCGCGTAGGGCAACGCGACGACATCCGCGTCGGCCACCGCCTCCCGGAGGCGGTACAGCCAGGCCCGGGCCACCTCCTGGCCCTGGCCCTCGATCAGCCCGTCGGGGCCCTGCACCCGGTACTCGTCGGTCATGGCGTCCACGGAGGCCAGCAGGTCGGGGTCGATCACCCAGGTGACCGGTAGGTCGGCTCCCAGGCTCACCATCCGGTGCAGCCGGCCACCGGAGGAGATCTCCGTGAGGAGGGCGTCGTCGCGCAGGACGGGCACCTGCTCGTCACCGTTGCGGGAGCCGGGCAGCAGGTGGGCGGTGGAGATCAACGGCCAGAGCACGGTCACGGCCGTGCCGCCGTCCTCCTCCCGACTCTCCCGACTCTCCCGGTCCCGACTCTCCCGGTCCCGGTTCTCCCGGTCGGACACGGGCAGCAGCACGCGTCCGGCGCCCAGGATCTGGTCCCACTGCTCGGCCTCGGTCCGACCGGTCACCGCGATCGTCACCTGGTGCACCCCGGCCGCCCCGATGCCCAGTTCGGAGACCGGGACCCGGAGGGCGAAGGGGCGGGCCTGGTCCGGCTCGATCGGCTCCAGCTCGGCGCCGTGTCCGCTCAGGAAGGCACCGTCCAGACCGACGTCGAAGCCCTGACGGGCGGTGGCGGAGTCGATGGCGGTCCGGTTGGCGAGGGGCACCGCCAGCCGGGGGGCGGCGGTGGCGGTGGTGATCGTGGAGTCACCGGTGTTGGTGACGGTGCCGCGCAGGATGATGAGGGAGTCGGGCCCGGGCACGGCGGGTGAGATCTCGGTGACGGTCACCCGGGCCGCCCCGATGTCCGCGTCCTCCTCGACCGGGGTGTCGCCGGGGGGCTCCTCGGCCGCGGCCGGAACGGCGGACAGCAGGAGTGCCCCGCCCGAGAGGGGCACCAACAGGAGGGACAACAAGAGGGTCGGGACCAGGGCGGTCAGAAAGCCGCGGAGGGTCGGTCGTCCGTTCGACGGCTCACGGGATGCGGTCCCCGCAGGTTCGGCCACGCCCATGCCTCGATCCCTCAACGCCGCTGTCACTCGGTGTGCTGCTCATGGTAGCCGGCGGGCGCCGGCCCCATGACACCTCGGAAGCCGCCCGGGAGCCCCGGCCGGGGAACCGGAGGGAAAACCCACGTACCCTGTGCTGTTGTGCCGAACGACAGGAATGACAGCACCGCAGGCGCCGGCGTTGCCGGGACCACCTCCACGACCCGGGTGCCCGCGAGTACCGGTGCCCCCGGGGCCGGCAGGCCGGTGGAACTCGGGGAAGTCCAACGCCGGGCGGTGAGCGAACTCCTGCGGGTCTCCCCCGTGGCCGACGACCTGGCTCGGCGTTTCGCGGCGGAGGGGTGCTCCCTGGCGCTGGTGGGCGGCTCCGTGCGGGACGCGTTGTTGGGCCGCCTCGGCCACGACCTGGACTTCACCACGGACGCCCGTCCGGAGCAGGTGCTTGGGATCGTCGGGCCGTGGGCGGACGCCGTGTGGGAGGTGGGCATCGCCTTCGGGACGGTGGCCTGCCGCAAGCAGGACTTCCAGCTGGAGATCACCACCTACCGGTCCGAGTTCTACGACCCGGCCTCCCGCAAGCCGGAGGTGGCCTACGGCGACTCGATCGAGGGGGATCTGCTCCGACGGGATTTCACCGTGAACGCCATGGCGGTGGCCCTGCCGGAGAAGACCTTCATCGACCCGCACGGTGGTCTGGAGGATCTGGCCCGGCGACGACTGCGGACCCCCGGCGCACCGGAGGACTCCTTCACCGACGATCCGCTGCGGATGATGCGCGCGGCACGGTTCGCCTCCCAGCTCGACTTCGAGGTGGACCCGCCGACGGTGGCGGCGATGACGGCGATGGCCGAGCGGATCGACATCGTCTCCGCCGAGCGGGTGCGTGACGAATTGAACAAGCTCGTACTGGGCGGCCGACCCCGCAAGGGCCTGGCCCTGCTGGTGGACACCGGTCTGGCGGCCCGGGTGCTGCCGGAGCTCCCGGCCCTGCGGCTGGAGCGCGACGAGCACCATCGACACAAGGACGTCTACGATCACAGCCTGACCGTGCTCGAGCAGGCGATCGCCCTGGAGGACGACGGGCCGGATCTGGTGCTCCGGCTCGCGGCGCTGCTGCACGACATCGGCAAGCCGAGGACGCGACGCTTCGAGAAGGACGGCAGGGTCTCCTTCCACCACCACGAGGTGGTGGGGGCGAAGATGACCCGCTCCCGGATGGGGAAGCTGAAGTACTCGAACGAGCTGATCAAGGACGTCTCACGGTTGGTCGAGCTCCACCTGCGCTTCCACGGGTACGGCAGCGGGGAGTGGACCGACTCGGCGGTGCGGCGGTACGTGCGGGACGCCGGCCCCCTCCTGGACCGCCTGCACAAGCTGACCCGCTCCGACTGCACCACCCGCAACAAGCGCAAGGCCACCGCGCTCTCCCGTTCCTACGACGGGCTGGAGAAGCGGATCGAACGGTTGCGGGAGCAGGAGGAACTGGACGCCATCCGTCCCGACCTGGACGGCAACGACATCATGCGGGTGCTGGGTATCGGCCCGGGGCCGGGGGTGGGGCGCGCCTACCGCCACCTGCTGGAGTTGCGGCTGGAGAAGGGGCCGCTGGGGCCCGAGGGTGCGGAAGCCGCGCTGAAGGAGTGGTGGGCCGTCGAGGGGGACCGGGAGTCCTGAGCGGCCCGGGGGTCGGAAGACAGAAGGAGGGGCACGTTTCACGTGAAACGTG
>NZ_VKHT01000375.1 GCF_014141535.1 Streptomyces alkaliphilus
CCCCCACACCCCGCCGACCGCCAGCGGCATCTCCCAGCCGCGCTCCGAGGTCAGCCGGTCCAGCGCCGCGCCCAAGGGCAGCGGGTCCCGGCCCCCGGGGCGCGCCCCCGACCGGACGCCGGCCCGTCGGGGCCTGCCCTGCCGTTCCGGCACACCGCGCTCCCGCGCCCGCTGCCGGGCCGCGCGCAGCGCCACCCGGGCCAGGTCCACCCCGGTCGGCTCGGCCGGCGCCGGCCGGTCCGGGCCGCCGCCCGCTCCCGCCGAGCCCGAGCCGCCCGCCTCATCCGCCGACACGTTCCACGTTCCCTCCCGAGACCGCGTACCGGGTCCCGCGCAACACCGCCGGCACGTCCTCCGCCACCGCCGCCGTCACCAACACCTGCTCCCCCGGGGCCACCAACTCCGCCAGCCGCTCCCGCCGGCGCGCGTCCAACTCCGCGAAGACGTCGTCCAGGACCAGCACCGGCTCCGGGCCCTCCTCCCGCAGCACGCCGTACGAGGCCAGCCGCAGCGCCAGCGCCAGCGACCAGGACTCGCCGTGACTGGCGTACCCGCGCGCGGGCAACGCACCCAGGCGCAACGCCAGGTCGTCACGGTGCGGACCCACCAGGGTCATGCCCCGCTCGACCTCGCGGGGTCGGGCCTCCGCCAGGGCCTCCGCCAACCACCCCACCAGCTCCGGACCGGTCACCGGTGGCGGACCGCCCTCCGGGGACGCCGAGCAGCGGTACTCCGGAAAGACCGGCCCCCCGCCCGGCGCGACCTGCTCGTACGCCTTGTCCGCGACCGGACCCAGCAGTTCCACCAGCGCCAACCGGCGGTCCATCAGCTCGGCCCCGAC
Organism: Streptomyces alkaliphilus; assembly: GCF_014141535.1. Classification (GTDB taxonomy): domain Bacteria; phylum Actinomycetota; class Actinomycetes; order Streptomycetales; family Streptomycetaceae; genus Streptomyces; species Streptomyces alkaliphilus. The sequence goes on from NZ_VKHT01000375.1 coordinate 842, forward strand.
CCGGGCCAGGTGGCCGTCCCACACGTCGAGAGTGGAGAGGTCCATCCGGCGCCCACCGTGCCGCCGGGCCATCGCCGCCGACTTCAACAGGGTGTTGCGCTGGCGCAGCACCCGCTCGTAGTCCGCCCGCACCCCCGCCAGCCGGGGCGCCCGCGCGGTGACCAGTTCGTCCAGGAAGCGCCGTCGCTCCCCCGGGTCGCCCTTGACCAGGGCCAGGTCCTCCGGGGCGAAGAGCACCGTGCGGACGATCCCCAGGGCGTCGCGCGGCCGGACCCGGTCCGAACGGTTGATCCGCGCCCGATTGGCGCGGCCGGGGTTCAGCTCGAGTTCGACGGTCTGCTGCCGCTCCCCCTCCACCACCGCCGCCCGGATGACGGCCCGCTCGGCGCCGGCCCGCACCAGCGGGGCGTCGGAGGCGGCCCGATGGCTGCCGAGGGTGGCGAGGTAACCGACCGCCTCGACGAGATTGGTCTTGCCCTGGCCGTTGGGGCCGACGAAGACCGAGACACCGGGGTCCAGCGCGAGCTCCGCCCGGACGTAGGACCGGAAGTCGGCCAACGACAGGTGGGTGACCCGCATCGTGATCCGGCCTCCTCTCGCCGCCGCCCGCCGGCGTCCCCCCGGCGGGGACGACGCCGGCGGGCTCGTCGTCAACCGTTCCCACCCGCCCGCGCGATCCCGCGCCGGCGGCTGTCGGGCCGGCGCCGCGGACCGGGACGCGAGGCGTCCGGCCCGGGGCGCCCCGCCTCACTTCTCGATCGGGCCGGCCTTGCCGTCGGTGGCCTCCACCGCGTGACCGCCGAACTGGTTGCGCAGCGCGGCGATCATCTTCATCTGCGGGGAGTCCACCTGGCGGGAGGAGAAACGGGCGAAGAGCGAGGCGGTGATGGCGGGCAGCGGCACCGCGTGGTCGATCGCCGCCTCGACCGTCCATCGACCCTCGCCGGAGTCGGCGGCGTAACCGCGCAGACCGACCAGGTGCTCGTCGTCGTCCAGCGCCCGGACCGCGAGGTCCAGCAGCCAGGAACGGATGACGGTGCCCTCCTGCCAGGCCCGGAAGACCTCGCGCACGTCCGTCACCGGGTCGGCGGCCTCCAGCAGCTCCCAGCCCTCGGCGAACGCCTGCATCATCGCGTACTCGATGCCGTTGTGGACCATCTTCGCGAAGTGGCCGGCACCGACCTTCCCCGCGTGCACGGAGCCGAAGTCACCCACCGGACGCAGGGCGTCGAAGATCGGCTGCACCCGCTCGACGTGTTCGGCCTCGCCGCCGTACATCAGGGCGTAGCCGTTCTCCAGGCCCCAGACACCGCCGGAGACACCGCAGTCCACGAAGCCGATGCCGCGCTCGGCCAGCTGCACGGCGTGCAGCTCGTCGTCGGTCCAGCGGGAGTTGCCGCCGTCCACCACGACGTCGCCCGGCGAGAGCAGCTCACCGAGCGCGGTGATCGTCTCGTGGGTGGCGTCACCGGCCGGGACCATCACCCACACCACGCGCGGTGCCTCCAGCGCCTGCACCAGTTCCTTGAGGCTGTGGACATCGGCGAGGTCGGCGTTGCGGTCGTACCCGACGACGGTGTGGCCGGCGCGGCGGATGCGCTCGCGCATGTTGCCGCCCATCTTGCCGAGACCGATGAGACCGAGCTGCATCGAGGACGCCTTTCTACTGTCTGCCGGTGTGCTGCGGAGGGGCCGGGGCCCCGGGGTCCGAGCCTACGCCGCGGCTCACCCGACGGGCACGGGCGGGCCGACGGGTGGACGGCTCAGCCGCTGAGCCGCACCGGCATGATCAGGTACTTGTAGGAGTCGTCGGCCTCGGCGTCGACCGCCGGCCGGCCGCTGAGCAGCGCCGGCTTGGTGGAGGTGGTGAAGGACAACTGGGCGACCGGGGAGTCGATCGCGCTCAGGCCCTCCAGCAGGAACGCCGGGTTGAAGGCGATGGAGATGTCCTCGCCCTCCAGCTGGATGTCCAGCCTTTCCACAGCCTGTGCGTCGTCGCTGGAACCCGCCTCCAGGGTGAGCACGCCCTGCTCGAAGCTCAACCGCACCGGGGTGTTGCGCTCGGCGACCAGCGCCACGCGCTTGACCGCCTCCACGAAGGGGGGCGTCTCGATCACGGCCACGGAGTTGAACTCGGTGGGGAAGAGGGTGCGGTACTTGGGCAGGTCGCCCTCGAGCAACCGGGTGGTGGTGCGCCGACCGGCGCCCTCGAAGCCGATCAGCCCCTCGCCGGATCCCGAGCCGGCCAGGGCGATGGAGACCACGTCGCCACCGGCCAGCGACTTGGCGGTCTCCAGCAGGGTCTTCGCCGGTACCAGGGCGACCGCCGAGGTGTCCGGGCTCTCCGGCTTCCAGAGGAACTCGCGGACCGCGAAGCGGTAGCGGTCGGTGGAGGCCAGGGTGACGGTGTCGCCCTCGATCTCCACCCGCACACCGGTGAGCACCGGGAGGGTGTCGTCGCGCCCGGCGGCGATGGCCACCTGGGAGACCGCGGAGGCGAAGATCTCGGCGGGGACGGTGCCGGTGGCCGTCGGCATCTGCGGCAGCGACGGGTACTCCTCCACCGGCAGGGTGTGGAGGGTGAAGCGGGAGGAGCCGCAGACCAGGCTGACCCGCACGCCTTCGGTGGACAGCTCCACCGGACGGTTGGGCAGGGCGCGACAGATGTCCGCCAGCAGCCGACCGGAGACCAGGACGGTGCCCTCCTCCTCGACCTCGGCCTCCACCGAGACCCGGGCCGAGACCTCGTAGTCGAAGCCGGAGAGGCTCAGGCTGCCCTCCTCGGCCTTCAACAGCAGACCGGCCAGCACCGGCACCGGAGGCCGGGCCGGAAGGCTGCGGGCAGCCCACGCCACCGCCTCCGCGAGCACATCGCGTTCCACCCGGATCTTCACTTCCGCCGCCTCCTGTGGTTGCCGGCCGGTCTGGTGCAGGGCTCCAGTCTGACGCACCGGGCCGACATCCCGGACCGCCGCTCGTCAAGTCGGGACGGGAGGGGACGGGCCCCGATCGGCCGGCTTGTGCACAGCCCCTGCTTCGAGCCGAGTTTCCCGGTGTATCTCTACGGTCGTAGTAGTAGGGGCTGTGGAAACCGTGGACAACCTCGTTTTCGCAGGCCGGAAGCGATTTTTTGTCCCCGGGGCCCGGGGACGGTCCCGGGGACGGACAGGGGGTCTCTGTGGACAGCGGTCGGATGTCCACACTCCGTCCCCGGGAGTCCCCGGGTTATCGACAGCTCTGTCCCCGGGTTTCTCGTGGTTCTCAACAGGCACGGCGGACGACCGCTGTGAGCTGATTCACTCCCGACGGTGAAAGTCGTCGTTGTGTTACCGAACAGTGGACAGGCCTGTGGACAGCCTGTGCACAACTCCGGTTTCCTGTGGGTCGGCGCCCGGAAGCGGTGGACGGAGCATCGGGGCGCCGACGATCCCCTGATGAATCCACAGTCTGTGGAAAACCCGGATTCACATGTCCCCGGGCCGATGAGCTGCGTGAACCGTTGATTCAACGCTTCGCTGTGGACGCCCTGTGGGCGGAGACGGGACATCCCCGGGATGTGGACGGAGCGGACGGTCGAAAACTGTGGACATCGGCGCCCGCCGACTCCGTAATCGAACACTTCCCCCTGTCGCGAGGGGGTCGTGAGGGCCGTCCCGGGGTCCGGGAGGGCCTCCGGCGGGGCTCCCGGGGGCCCGAGCCGGGCCTCCGGTGGTCGTCCGCTCCGCCGTCACCAGGGGAAATCCCCCGGCGCATGGAGCCCAAACCCGCTACCGAAAAGC
>NZ_VKHT01000376.1 GCF_014141535.1 Streptomyces alkaliphilus
GCATCCCCCCCTCGTAGGGAGCCCCGGTGGCCCCCACCCGTGCCGGAAGTCATGGGCGGTGATCACGACCATCGGCACGGGCGGAGGGCGGGGGTCGCGAACCAGCATGGAGGCCACGGGGGATCCCGGCGGCCCCGTGGGTCGTCGGGGCCCCGGTCGCCCCGAAAGCCCGTCGAGGAGGAGCCGTGCACGCCATCGAGGTCCGCGACCTGACCGTCCGGTACGGGACGAGGACGGCCGCGGACGGCATCGACCTGACCGTCGACCCGGGGGAGATCGTCGGGCTCCTGGGGCCCAACGGGGCGGGGAAGACCACGGTCGTGGAGACGGTGGCGGGCCTGCTCGCGCCCGACCGGGGCACGACCCGGGTGCTCGGCCTCGATCCGCGCCGGGACCGCGCGCGGCTGCGCCGGGTGCTCGGCGCGCAGTTGCAGGCGAGCGCCCTGCACTCCTCGCTGACCGTGCGGGAACTGGTGCGCCTGCACCGTTCCTTCCACCCCGACGGTCACGACCCCGATCGGATGATCACGGCGCTGGGGCTGGAGGAGCAGGCCGCCACCCGGTTCGAGAAGCTCTCCGGCGGGCAGGCCCAACGGCTGTCGATCGCGGTGGCCCTGATCGGCGCGCCCCGGGTGGCGCTGCTGGACGAGCTGACCACCGGCCTGGACCCCCGCGCCCGCCGCGAGGTGTGGGCGCTGGTCGAACGGCTGCGGGCGGACGGCACCGCCGTGCTGCTGGTGAGCCACCTGATGGAGGAGGTCGACCGGCTCTGCGACCGGGTGGTGGTGCTCGACCGGGGTCGGGTCGTCGCCCGGGACTCCCCAAAGGGACTGGTGAAGCGGACCTGTCCCGGTCGTCGGGTGCGGTGGCGCACCGCCGAACCGCTCGATCCGGGGACGATCGCGACGCTGGAGCGGCTGCCGGGGATCTCCTCGGTCGAGGTGACGGGGGAGCGGCTGACGGTCACGGGGGAGGGCGATCCACTCCGGACGGTGGGTACGGCCCTGGTCCGCGCCGGGGTCGTCACGGTGGAGACCCGCGAGGAGCGGCCGGGTCTGGACGACGCCTTCCTGGCCCTCACCGGCCGCCCGCTCTCCGACGCACCCGCCCCGAACCCCGAGGAGGAGGACCGGTGACCACCGACCGTCCCACCGACGGAGGGCAGGACGCCCCGACCGGCACGGCGATCGCCCCGCTCCGCCCCGGCCCCCGGGCCTGGCTCGCGCTGATCGGGGCCGAGGCCCGGATGGTGGTCCGCGACACCGCCGGCCTGGTCGTCCCGCTCGGCCTGCCACTGTTGATCCTCGTCATGAACGGCCTCGGAAGCGGTGGGGAGGAGGAGATCCCGGGCACCGGCGGACGCACGGTGTTCGACGTGTACGTCCTCCCGCTCACCCTCACCGTGGTGGTGGCGATGGTCGGGGTGGTGAACCTACCGAGCTTCCTCGCCCATCACCGGCGCTCCGGCGTCCTGCGCCGCCTGGGCGTCACTCCCGCCCACCCGGTGATGGTGCTGGTGGCGCAGGCGGTGGTGGGTGTGATCCAGGCGCTTCTCGGGGTCGCTGTGGCCATCGGGGTCGCCGTGACGGTCTTCGACGCGACCCCGCCGGCGGCTCCGTTGCGCGCGGTGGCCCTGCTGGTGCCGGTGCTCGCGGCGCTGTACGCGGTGGGGACGCTCGTGGCGGCGATCGCCCCGACCACCAACGCCGCCGTCGCGATCGGGCTGGTGCTCTTCCTCGGCATGGGAGCCGGTGGAGGGATGTTCGGCCCCCGGGAGAACCTGCCGGACGCTCTCGCGACCGTCGGGGAGTTCCTCCCCTTCGGGGCCTCGGTGGAGGTGCTGGGAGCGGCGTGGGTCGGCACGCCCGTCGCGGCGGGGCACCTGTTCGCGCTGCTCGGGGGGACGGTCCTCGCGGGCGCCGTGGCGGCCCGTTTCTTCCGCTGGTCCTGATCGGGGCCGGGGGCGGCCGCCCGCGAGGCGCCCGCCCCCGGCCCCGGCGGTCAGGAACGGGCGCCGCGGGCCAGCTCCAGCGCGTACTCCGGCCACCACTCCCCGGCCGGCGGCCCGCCCCGGCACTCGCCGTCGGACTCGCCCGGTCGTTTGATCCACAGGTGGGCGTCGATCAGCGGATCGCCGGTCTCCGTGGTGGGCGGGGTGCCCAGGGCCCGGCCGGGAGGATTGCACCACGCCTGCGCCGGATCGCCGTTCTCCAGCGGGCCGTTGCCGTTGCGGCTGGTGTCCACGACGAAGTGGGCGCCGTCCAGCAGCGCGGACAGCTCCCGGCCGTAGGCGACGACCTCCTCGGTGGGACGGTAGTTGGAGACGTTCAGCGCGAAGCCGTCCGCCCGGCCGACCCCGGCCCGGTGCAGCGGCACCACCAGGTCGGCGGGATCGGTGATCCAGCTGGGGTTGCCGGCGTCGATGTAGACCCGGGTGCGCGGCAGTTCCCCGAGCCGGTCCACCGCCTCCGACATCGCGGCGTACCGCTCCTCGTGGTGGATGGGCGCGGTGCAGCCGTCCACGATGTGCGGCACGGCGTCCGGCTCCAGGATGACGATCGCCTCGGCGTCGCCGATGTTGTCGGCGAAGGAGCCGATCCAGGAGCGGTACGCGTCCAGGTCCACCGCGCCACCACGCGAGTACTGGCCGCAGTCGCGGTGGGGGACGTTGTAGGCGACGAACACCGCCGTGCGCTCCTGCTCGCCCGCGGCGCGCGCCACCTCCCGGATCCGCGGCCCGGGGTCGGCACCCTCTCCGGGCGGCCACTCGGCGAGCGGTTGTTCGGCCAGCAGGCGGAGGGTCTCGGCGTCCTCCTCGCGGCCCTCGGCCCGCCATTCGGCGATCTGCCGGGCGGCGGGGCTGCGCGGATCCACCCACAGCTCCGCGTCCACCACGATCGATTCGTCCCCGGCGTCCCCGGCGTCCCCGGCGTCCCCGGCGGTCCCGTCGGCGGGGGCGGCCGGGGTGCCGTCGGGTCGTTCCCCCGGGGAGGTCTCACCGGCGGGACCGGAGCCGGAACAGCCGAGGGTCAGCAGGACGGCGAGCAGCACGGGCACGCCAGGGAAGGCGCGGGGGCGGGCTCTGCCATCGCGCGAACCCCGCCGCCGGGCGGGGGCGGGGTCACAGGGCGATGCGGGCCAACGGCAGGGCGCCGAGGAGGAAGGCGTCGGGCTGCTGGTAGTTGAGCCGGCGCAGGTCCACGCCCGCGGTGACCGCGGCGGTCTCGATCTGCGCGCAGGCGGCGTCGAGGAGGGCGTCGGTGTCGGCGGTAACGGTGACCAGACCGGTCAGCGCGACATCGGCGTGGCCGGCGATGAGTTGACGCTCGCGGGCCTTGACGTCGGCGTACTCGACGGAGTCCTCCTCGCTGTCGACCTGACCGCGGCGGGCGCGTTCGTTGGCGTCGGCGATGATCGCGGCCTTCTTCCGCTGGACGTCCCGCAGCGCGGCCTCCAGGCTCTGCGGCACGTACAGCAGCGAGAGGCTGCGCCGAACCCCCGCGCTGAACATCAGCCCGTGCAGGAAACCGGCGCCCATCTCGGTGCGGGGCCAGTTCTCCACCCAGTAGGTGGCGTGGCGGGCGGTATCGGTGGCCAGCCGGTCGTACTCCTCGACCTGGACCACCGGTCCGGCCGCCGCCGAATCTGCCTCGGCCCGGCCGGTCGCGGACCACTGTTGGAGGGCGGCCAGGGAACGCGGATCGTAGGCGGTGCGCACGAGCGCGGCGATCTCGCGGGCGGTCAGCCACCCGGTGACCACCAGCCCGGCGTCGCGCGCGGCCTGGGCGACGGAGGCGGTGGTCTGCGCCATGACGGTGAAGGCGCCCGGAAGTCCGCCGCCCGCCTGGGAGATGAGCCGTTTGGCGGCCCTGAGATCCAGGGAGATCGCCAGGTAGGTCTCGTGGGGAGCGGCGGCGGGCCCGGCGGAGGCGACCAGTTCGGAGTAGACCTGCCCGGCGACCGGCGCCTGTGGCCGGCCGTGGCGGGTCCAGTGGCGGGTGAGGCCGTCGCCGGAGTCGGGGACGGTGCGTTCCAGGACCTGGACGCAGGCGACGTGTCCGGTGCGGGCGGCACCGGCCAGCGCGCGCCCCCAGCCGTTGACGTTGGTGTTCTGGGTGGCCGGGTCGAGCAGCGCGAACGCGCGGGAGGAGACGCGGGCGACGGTGGTCAGGGTCCGCCGGTGCGGGTCGTGCAGGGCCGCCGCGGCGTTGGCGGAGTCGCCGGGGGTGACGACCTTCAGGGAGGCCGCGGTGCCGGGCAGGTGCAGTGCGCCGTCCCGGCGCGGGCGGGTGACCGGTCGGCCGAGCCACAGGGTGTGACCGGTGCGGCGCCGGTAGGCGTACCGGGCGACGATCGGCGCCCATTCGATCAGGGATCGGCCGTGGCGGCGGATCGCGACCAGGGCGGCGACGACCGCCCACACGGGGGCCAGCGCCAGCGCGCCGAGGAGACCGGCGGAGATCACCGTCACCAGCAGCAGGGCCAACGCGCACGAGACGAGGAGGAGTTGGGGGAGGGAGAGACCGAGGAGGATGCCGCGGCGGGAACGGTGGGGGAACTTCACCGTGACCGGGGCGACGGACAGGTCGGACAAGAGGCTGGTCCAGGGG
>NZ_VKHT01000377.1 GCF_014141535.1 Streptomyces alkaliphilus
CGCGGGTGCGGGTGTTCGACCGGGGGCGGGAGGTGCCCGCGATCGCCGCTCCCGACGAGGACGCCGAGGGCGGACGCGGATTGGTACTGCTGCGGGCCCTGACGGACCGCCTGGGTTACACCTGCACGCCGGACGGCAAGTGGGTGTGGTTCGAGGTGCCGTTGACGGCTCGGGGTGTTCGGGATGCCCCGGGCCTCCCCGGGAGCGGTTGACCTATCCGGCCGAGGCCGGCGCCGGCCGGTTCGGGGTGGAGGGGTTCACCCCGAACCGGCCGCCGGATCCGGAACCGCCGGGGGAGGGGTGGCGTCCGATCGGCATGGGGATCCGAACGGGGATGACGGGCGCGCTCTGCGGCGCCGTGGGCCTGACGATGACACTCGCCGGCTGCGGCACGGAGTCGGCCGCCGGTGGCGAGGCCTGGCGCGAGTGGCGGGAACCGGCGAATTACACCTACACCCTGCACTCGACCTGCGGCGAGCGCGGCGGCCACGGGTGGTTCCGGGTGACGGTGGTCGACCGCGAGGCGGACATGGTGGTGGCCATGTCGGAGCGGGACGGGGAGGCCGCCGGCGAGGAACTGCCGTTGGAGCACTGGCGCGAGGAGCCCCTGACCATCGGTGAGGTGCTGGCCCGGGCGAGAACGGCGGAGGAGGAGTGGGAGGCCGACTCGGTGGAGGTCGAGACGGCGGAGGACGGTCGTCCGACCTCGGTCGAGATCGACATCCACCGCGAGGCGATCGACGACGAACTCTGCTACCACCTGTACGACTTCACCCGGTAGGGCGGGTTCCGGCCCGGCCGTTCCCCTGCCGGGGACGGTGAGCGGTCCCGAATCCGTGGGTCGGGGGCGTGACCCGGCGGTCCGGGCATCGTCTCCGCCCTTCCGGAGACCCGCATCGTCGCCGCCGACGAGCAGTCGCTCGGCTCCGGCCGCGCGCGGGTCCCCGTCGTCCACGACCCCGGCCGGCCCCGGGCCGGGGTGGATCAGGTCAGCGCTGTCGGCGTGGGGACCTTCGGCGCGTCGGGGACCACCGACTCCCCGGTGTCCGTGGCGGCCGGCCGTCCACGGGGCGACCGGACGCGCAGCCCGCGCGCGGTCGGCCGGTGCGCGGCGATGGCCAGACCGGCCGTGATGAGCACCAGGTTCTTGAGGACGTACTGGCCGGCCAGGGTCGGGACGAGTACCGTTCCCTGCCACATCTCACCCGCGAGGACGACCAGCGCCACCAGCGTTCCGGCCATGTGGACGAGGAAGACGGCGAGGGTGAGCCGCAGCAACAGGCCGGTCAGCAGGCCGGCGCCGATCAGGATCTCCATCGAGCCCAGCGCGAGGAGGGACACGTCGGGCGCCACGTGACCGGCGGTGATCACGCTCATGGTGCGGGCGGCCATCTCCTCGGCCGCGCTGGCGTTCGGGACCAGCTTCAGCGCGCCGAACCACAGGAACAGCACCCCCACGGATATCCGCAGCAGGGTGATGCTGTGCCGGTGAACGAGGGAGGACAGGGGGGCGGCGAGACGGGAACCGCCGGGGACGGCGCTCGGCCGTCCGCTGGGAGAAGTCGTCACGGTTTTCCCTTCGGCTGAAGCGTTCTCTGGTGTGGGAGCGCTCCCATGCCCTGGTGACGACTGTATGGGCACTGTTGGTGCATGACAAGAAGCGTGCACGGTCGACTGTGGGATGACGGCTGGTGAGGGGCCGGGTCGACCCGGTGCGCCGGTGGGTCCGTCCGGGCGTGACGCGTGCCCGGTCCCCCCGCGGAGCCGAGGGCGAGCCCTCGATGGGCGGGATCATGCCCCCGGGCCCCGGTCCCGGCCCCTCGGGTGGACGGGTCAGGCGGCCCGATTCCGGGCCGGGCGCAGGGCGACGTCGATGAGTGTCTCGGCCGCCGCCCTGGCCTGCCCGGCGGCCTCGGAGGTGCCCGCGATGGCGGCGGTGGTCTGGGCCCCCTCCGCGAGTATCGCCAGTTGCGGGGCGAGCTCGGGCGGGCCGCCCGCCTCGGCGACCAGTCGGGCCACGGTCTCCTGGAAGCCCGCCTTGTGGGCGCGCACGAGTTCGGTGACGCGGGGCGCCGTGCCGCTCAGCTCGCCGAAGGAGTTGATGAAGAAGCAGCCGCGGAACCCGTCGTCGTCGAACCACCGGGCGAGGAAGTCGTAGACGGCGAGGAGGCGCTCGCGCGGCTCCGCGGCGGCCGAGACGGCGGCCGAGATGCCCGCCTCCCACAGCTCGTGCCGATGGCGCAGCACCTCCTCGACGATCGCCTCCTTGGAGGCGAAGAGTCGGTAGATGCGTTTGAGTGAAATACCGGACGCGGCGCGCAGTTCGTCCATGCCGACGGCCTGGACGCCGCGATCGTAGAAGAGTCGATCGGCGGCTCGCAGCACTCGCTCGCGTGCGCTGTCGTCGTCGGTCCTCCGGGCCGTGGCCTGGCGGTCCGTGCTCGTGACACCGGGGTCTCCCACCGTCGCTGTTCCTCTCCCTCTCGATCCCGCCCGCCCGGGCAAGCTATCGGACTTGCGCGGAGAACGTTCGTTCTCTATGGTAGTGGACATCGAGGAGAACGACCGTTCTCCGCGGGTTCGGAAGGGTGGCACCATGCCTCGCATCACCGTGGGCACCGAGAACAGCGCCGACATCGAGCTTTACTACGAGGACCACGGGTCCGGCCGGCCGGTCGTCCTCATCCACGGCTACCCCCTCGACGGGGACTCCTGGGAGAAGCAGACCGCCGCGCTGCTCGACGCGGGGTACCGCGTCATCACCTACGACCGCCGGGGCTTCGGCCGTTCGGACCGCCCCACCACCGGCTACGACTACGACACCTTCGCGGCGGACCTGAACACGCTGATGGAGACCCTCGACCTGACCGACGCGGCCCTGGTCGGTTTCTCCATGGGCTCCGGCGAGGTGGGCCGCTACCTCGGCACCCGGGGTTCGGGTCGGGTCGCCAAGGCCGCGTTCCTCGCCTGTCTGGAGCCGTTCCTGCGCAAGACGGAGGACAACGGGACCGGGGTCCCGCAGGAGGTCTTCGACGGCATCCTCGCCGCCGTGAAGGCCGACCGCTACGCCTACTTCACCGACTTCTACCGGGACTTCTTCAACACCGACGAGAACCTCGGCTCCCGCCTCTCCGAGGAGGTCGTGCGCGGGTGCTGGAACGTGGCCGCCGGCGCCTCCCCCCACGCCTCCGTCGCGTGCGTGCCCACCTGGACGACCGACTTCCGCGATGACGTCTCCCGTATCGACGTGCCCACCCTGATCCTGCACGGCACCGCCGACCGCATCCTGCCCATCGACTCCACCGCCCGCCCCTTCCGGGAGTTGTTGCCCGACGCGGACTACGTGGAGATCGAGGGGGCCCCGCACGGTCTGCTCTGGACGCACGCGGAGGAGGTCAACGAGGCGCTGCTGGCCTTCTTGGCCAAGTAGCCCCCGTTCCGCGGCGCCGGTCGCCGACGGGGCGCGCCGGCGCACCTCGCCCCCTCCGCGGCATCACCGGAGGGGCGGGGTGCGCCGGCCGTCTCCCGGAGGGGAAGGGCGGCACTTGACCTCAAGCTTGCACGAGGTTCCAGACTCCTCTTCGAGGGCGCGGACCACCGTGCCCCACCGGTGAACGGACCAGGGAGGAACCATGCACGTGGTCGAGGTCGAGCGGTTCGGCGGTCCCGAGGTGTTGGTGTGGCGGGAGCGGCCGGACCCGGTGGCGGGCCCGGGACAGGTCGTGGTCGCGGTCTCCGTGGCCGACGTCCTGTTCGTGGAGACGCAGGTGCGGTCCGGGTGGGGACGCGACTTCTTCACCGTCGAACCGCCGTACGTGCCCGGGGACGCGGCCGGTGGAGAGGTGATCTCGGTGGGGGAGGGGGTGGACGCCTCCTGGCTCGGACGTCGCGTGATCGCCCGGGCGGACGAACTGGGCGCCTACGCGGAACGGGTCGTGGCCCCCGTCGAGGCGCTGGTCCCCATTCCCGAGGGGGTCGGGACGCGGGAGGCCGTGGCCCTGGTGCACGACGGGCCCACCGCCCTGGGCGTCTTCGGCAACGCCCCGGTCGGCCCCAGCACCACCGTCCTCATCGTGGCCGCCGCCGGCGGCATGGGCAGTCTGCTGGTGCAACTGGCGCACGCCGCCGGGGCCCGGGTGATCGGCACCGCCCGGGGCGAACGAAAGTTGGAGACGGTCCGGAAGCTGGGCGCGGACGAGGTGGTGGACCACGGTGCGGCGGATTGGCCGGACCGGGTGCGGGAGCTGACCGGCGGCGCCGGCGTGGACGTGGTGTTCGACGGAGCCGGTGGGGCGCTCGGGGGCGCGGCGTTCGCGGTGACGGCCGACGGCGGCCACTTCTCCGCCCACGGGGCCGCCGCCGGCGACTTCGCGGAGATCGGCGAGGGGGAGGCGGAGCGTCGGGGGATCATCGTGCACGGTATCCGGCAGGTGTGGTTCCCACCGCAGGAGTACGGCGGGTGGGTCGAGCGGGCGATGGGGGAGGTCGCGGCCGGCCGGATCGCGCCGACCATCGGCGCGGTCTTCCCGCTGCGCCGTGCCGCCGAGGCCCACGCCGCCGTGGAGGCCCGGCGGGTCGTCGGCAAGGCGTTGCTGGAGGTGTGAGG
>NZ_VKHT01000378.1 GCF_014141535.1 Streptomyces alkaliphilus
CCCTCCCCGGTATCCCCCTGCCCGGGGTCCCGGCGGTCGGGTTCCACCGCGTCGTTTCCCCCGCCGGCCAGTCCCTTCCGGCGGTCGGCGGGCCGGCGTCTCCACCGGGTCCATCGGGTCCCGAGTGGCACCCGGCGACGCATCCGGTGCCGGGGCCCGCGGGGGACGTCTCCCTCGGCCGGCTCCCGATCGGGGACCGGGCGCGGGACAACCGATGGGAGGAGGCCCGCGCCGTGCACGCGGCGCTGGCCGAGGAACGGGCCCGCACCCTCGGGGAGGAACACCCCGACACCCTGGACAGCCTGCACCACGTCGCCTTCGCCCTCGGCCGTCTGGGGCGTTGGGAGGAAGCGTTGCGCGGCCACCGGGGCGTGGCCGCGGCTCGCGGACGGACCCTCGGGCCACGCCATCCCGAGACGCTCGCCTCCCGATACGAGTGCGCCATCTGCCTGGGGCGGTTGGGTCGCCCGGCCGAGGCGTTGGAGGTGTACCGGAACCTGGTGGCGGACCGTGCCGCGGCCCTGGGGAGCGAGCATCCCGCCACCCTCCGGGCCCGGCACGGACTGGGTGTCACGCTGGGCCGGTTGGGGCGTTGGGAGGAGGCACTGTGCGAGGCCCGGAACGTCTGCGCGTTGCGCACCGCAGTGCTCGGGGCCGACCATCCCGACACCCTGGTGAGTCGTCGGGAGATCGCCGTCGCCCTGGGGCGACTGGGGCGCTGGGGCCCGGCGCTGGAGGAGTACGGCCGGGTCCGCCTGGGCCGGGAGCGGTCCCTCGGCCCGGACCACCCCGACACCCTGGTCGCCCGGGAGGACGAGGCGCGCTGCCGTGAACTGGCCGGCCCCGGCCTCCCCGGTCCCGTCTGACCCCCCGCCCGGGACACCTGTTCATCGAGCGGGGCCGGACCGTTTGCGGACACCGAACGCCGCGTACCATGGCCGCATGTCCTTTCTCCGCCGCCGCAGCGCCGCCACCCCGGCCGGACCGGACTTCGACGTTCTCGCCATGGACCCCGGCGACTGGCCCGGTGTGCTCGGCGCGGGGTTGCTCCCCGCCGAGGACGGCACCTGCCAGGGGGTGATCCTGCGCTACGACCTGTTCGGGGGGCGTGGACCGGCCATGGTCATCGGGAATCTCCCCCCGGGGTCCCCCGCCCGTGAGGTGGAGGCGGATGACATTCCCTTCGAGGTCACCCAGCTGCTCCAGGCCCTGGAGATGGACGACGCGTCGGTGGACGCGGTTACCGTGACCGGCACCGAGGACGTGCCCGTCATGCACGACGACAATCTGTTGATCGTGCGACGCGTCACCTGTTCGGAGGACCGTGTGTCCTGCGTGCAATTCGACCGCAGCGACGGTGTCCTGGTCACCATCGCCAGTTGGGACCGCCCCATCACCGACGATCTGTACCGGCTGCTCAAGCCGCTGCCGGCCGAGCTGTTCCGTCGCTGAACCGCCCCCGGCGCGTCCCTCCCGGAGAGTGGACGGACCGGTCGTCCGGAAGCCATCCCGCGGTTTCCGCCCGGCCGACCCGTGGCGTCGGCCGTTTCCTCCCCTCCGGGTGTCCCCGGGCATCACCGGTACCCCGCCCCGGGCGGGGTACCGGTGCGCTCAGCGGGTGCCCACCGCGGCCCGCACCGCCCCGCGGGCCATCGCGCAGTCCTCGTGCAACCGGCGCAGCAGCAGACGCTGTTCCTCGCCCGGGCTCAGGCCGCCCACCGATCGTTCCGTCGGCTCGGGCGTGAGCGTCGTCCGCATGGCCCGTTGCACCGCCTCCTCGCACAGCCGCACCTCCCTGGTGAGCACGAGGAGCAGGTTGATGAGAAAGGCGTCCCTGGCCCCGGGGCCGGCCGTGTGCGCCGCGTGGCTGATCCTGCGCCGGGTGGCGGGGGCATCGCCCAGTACCGCCCACAGCGAGGCCAGGTCGTAACCGGGCAGGTACCACCCCGCCGCCTCCCACCCGACCAGGACGGGGCCGGTGGGGGAGAGGACGGCGTTCGCCGGCACCGCCGAACCGTGGCAGAACTGCCCGGGCAGTCCGTCGGGGCGCTCGCCGGTGTCCCGCCGGGTGGTCCGCCCCGGCCCGGTCCGCAGGCCGTGCAACAGTGCCTGGATGTCCCCCACGTCACGGTCCGTCAGCAGGCCCAGCACGTGGTAGCGCGCCACCCGGGCGGGATAGTCCACCGTCAGGGAGAAGGTCTCCGCCGGGGGCTCCCACTCGTTCAGCCGGCGGAAGGCGCCCACCACCAGCCCCAGGTCACCCCGGGAGGGCGGGGCCACCGGGTGGCGGCGGCCCGCGGCGGCCCTGCCGGGCACGAACTCCGTCACCAACACGCCCGCCCCCGGGTCGGCGGCGACGAGCCGGGGGGCGCGCACCGGGGGACGGTGTCTGACGAAGGCGCGGTGCACCGCTATCTCACGCCGCAGGCGGTCTGCGCCGGTGCGGGAGTCGTCCACCACGTATTTCGCCAGCACCGGACGCCGGCCGAGGGTCCCGACCACCAGCAGCGTGCTTCCGGTGTCCCGCAGGAGCCGGGCGGGGGAGAACTCGGGGCACACGCCCCGCACCGCCGTCATCGCCCGTCGCATGCGCTCGCCCCGCTCACCGGAGATCTCCGACCGGCCTGTGGGCGGGGCGGATCGGAGGGACCCGCCGCGACGCGGGAGGCGGGCCGGGAAGCCCGTCGGACCGGGAATCGTCGTCGCGTGCCCCGCCGGACCCGCCGGGGTCGACTCCCGGCGCGGGAACACGGGTGCTGGTGTCGAGTGCATGGGTGAACGCGGTCCCTTCCCGAGCGGATGGTGAACGCGCCCCCCGTCCCCGGGACGGCCGATGCCCTGGGGTGGCGCCGGCCGTCCCGGGGCCGGGGTGGCGCGGTTCTACCCCATCGCGTCCCGCCGGTGGCACGCCATCTGGCGCACCCTGGCGAAACCTGGCGAATCGGCCTCGGGCCCACGACCGGGGGCTACTGTCGAGCCAGCCGAGATCCTGGGGGCTTGACGTGACCAAGGGACCCAACACCCGCCTGGCCGACCTGTTCGGACTGGCCGGTTGGTCGAAGGGTGAACTCGCCCGACTCGTGAACCGTCGGGCCGCCGCCCGTGGCCATGCGCAACTGGCCACGGACACCTCGCGGGTGCGTCGCTGGATCGAGTTGGGGGAGGTTCCCCGCGACCCGGTACCGGACGTGCTGGCGTCCCTGTTCACCGAGCGACTCGGTCGTGTCGTGACCATCGAGGACCTCGGATTGCGCCGGAGGGGGGGGACGGGCAAACGCAGAGCCGTGGACGGCCTGCCCTGGAGTTCCCGCCGGACGGCCGCGGTCCTCACCGACTTCACGGGAATGGACCTCATGCTCAACCGACGCGGCATGGTGGGCGCGGGCGCCGCGCTCGCCGCGGGATCCGCACTCAGCGACGCCCTGCACGGCTGGTTGCGGGCCGCCCCCGCCACCGACCCCGACACCGACATCGTCGACCCGACCGCCCTCGACCGTTACGAGGCCACCCCGGTCGGCTCCGAGGAGATCGAGGCACTCGAGCGCTCCGTGGAGATCTTCCGTCGTTGGGACGCCTCCCGCGGCGGAGGGTTGCAGCGCAAGGCCGTGGTCGGCCAACTCAACGAAGTGGGCGGAATGCTGGCCTACCGGCACCCCGAGCACCTGCAGCGCAGGCTGTGGGGAGTGGCCGCCAATCTCTCCGTTCTCGCCGGATGGATGTCCCACGACGTGGGTCTGGAACCCACGGCGCAGAAGTACTTCGTGATCGCCGCGCACGCCGCCAGGGAGAGCGGGAACGCCCCGCGGGCGAGCGAAGCGCTCTCCCGGGCGGCACGTCAGATGGTTCACCTGAAACGGCCGAACGACGCCCTGGACCTCATGCGACTGGCCTCCTCCGGGAGGGGGGAGGAGGCACTGCCCCGCACCCGGGCGATGTTCCGCACCATCGAGGCGTGGGCTCAGGCGTCCAAGGGGGAGGGGCAGGCCATGCGCCGTTCGCTCGGGGAGGCGGAGGAACTGTTCGTCTCCGATCGTGGTGACAAATCCCCACCCGATTGGATGCAGATGTTCGACGAGGCCGACCTGCACGGCATGCAGGCACTGGCCCACCGCACCCTGGCCGAACACGAGCCGCGGGCCGCCGCCACCGCCGAACACCACGCCAAACTCGCCCTGCGGCTGCGGGGCGAGGGGCGGGAGCGCTCCACCTTGTTGGACCACATCTCCCTGGCCTCGGCGTGCTTCCTGGGTGATGACCCCGATCAGGCGGACCGCCACGCCCGGCTGGCACTGGCCACGATGAACTCCACCTCCTCGCACCGGACCTGGGACCGGCTGCGCGAGATGTACCGCCTCTCCGCCGTGTACGGCGGGCACTCCCGCGTCGACGACCTGCGATCGGAGATCGAGGCGGCGCTGCCGATGGCCCCGCGACCGGTGCGCGACCCCGCCACGGTCTGAGGCCCCCGCCCCGCCTTCCCGGGTGGCCCGCGCCCCGGGGAAGGCGGGGCACGCGCCACCCGGCGCGCCGTACCCGGTCGGGGAAGTTCACCCCCCGGCGGGGTTCGGCGGGCGGGGAGGGCCGCCGTGGTCGGC
>NZ_VKHT01000379.1 GCF_014141535.1 Streptomyces alkaliphilus
GCATCGGGTTCTCCTTGATGTGAGTGGCGGGTGGAGTCAGGCGGGGTGGGGCGTGGTCATCGGCCGCCCTCCCAGGGCGAGCGGCTGGACCCGCCAGGTGACCTCGGCTGCCGACGGCATCCCGGCCCCGGGCCGGTGGGAGGTCCACCCGTCGGGGGAGGCCCCTTCCGCCTCGGCCGTGCCCTCGGCCGCCTCGAGGCTGGCGTGCACGCTGTGCAGGGCGCCGTACCGGAACAGCACGTACACCCGATCAAGGCGGTCGAGGCGCTGCTTGCGGGCGGTGCGCAGCAGCATCCGCAGCACCGCCCGGTCCTCGGTGTCCAGGAGCTGTTGAGCGCGCAGCGTCTCCAGCTCTCCCTCCAACCGGGCGAGTTCGGCGCGGGCGGTGTCGCGCTCGCCAGCGCACTGGCGCAACACCTCGTGCAGGCCGTCGGCGTACTGCTGCGCCTCGTCCCGGGCGGTGGTCAGGGCGGTGATGGTGGCGGTCGCCTCGGTGAGCGCGGTGCAGGTGTCCTCCAGCTCGGCCGCGCGGTCGGTGGCGGCCCGGAGGGTGGTCGTGCGGACCAGTCGGAACATCAGGTGTCCTCTCGGGAAGGCGGTGTGGGGTGAAGTGCGGTGACCCGGTGGCCGGCCTCCCAGACCCGGGCGGCGAGCGCGGCGGCCAGGGCGAGGGCGGCGCGCACTGCGGGGTGTCGGGGGCCGTGGCGCAGTGCTGCCCGCCGCGCCAGGTGGGCGGCGCGGCGGGCAGCGGGTATCGGGTCGGGTCGGTGAGCGGTCAGCGGTTCGTGCCGCAGTAGTGGCAGCTGAAGGCGCCCGGGGTGTCGTAGCCGCACCGCGAGCACCACATGGACTGCTCGGTGGTGGTGCCCTGGCGGCGGGCGGCCCGGACGGTGCGGCGGCCGGGGCCGGTGAGGGCGGCGGCCAGGAGGCCAGCGGCGGTGACGGCCAGGAGCAGGCCGAGGGTGCCGGGGGTGGCGGCGGTCTGCCAGCCGTAGCAGTGGTCGCACTCCCAGCGGCCGGTGCGGTAGGTCATCGGGACGCCGCAGCACTCCGGGGCGGTGTTGGCGGTGGCGGCGGGGGAGGTCCGACGGTTTTGGCGTGTGATGATGTGGGCCACAGGTGGTTCCTTTCGTGAGGGCCTGTGACGACGGCCCCGGGGCGCAATCCCGGGGCCGTCACCTATGTGGTGGGGCAGGTGGTCCTGCATCCCCCGCGCACCACCGGCCCGAGGGGCTGGTGGTGACGGGCAGCACAGGACACTGCGGGTGCGGTCTCCTTCCGTATGGGCCGCTCGTCCGGAGGGAGTCCGCGGTCTCCGGGGTCTACGGCTTCGTCAAGGTGTGGCCATACGGGGTCTTTAGCGTCGGCAGTCCTGCGACAGAGGGCGTCCCCGCCGTGAGGCGGAGGTGCAGTCCATGTCCGTCTTCGGCCCTTCCGGGCGGCTGACGACGGGTCTCCACTGCCCCTCGGCCGGTGTGGTCACGGCGTCGGTGGGGCGTGGATCACTCTGTGGAGTTCTCAAAGAACGGGTGCTGCCCTTGGATCCCGGCCGGTCACGGCTGGTGGGAGAGCCTCTGGGCGCTGGGTGCTGGGCGTGGGCCCGGCTCCCGCGACGCGGACCCGCCCGGTAGGGGCGAGCCGCATCGTGGGGGCCGGGATCAGGCCGCAGCGGACAGGTGGAGGACGTCGACCGCTCGGTGCTCCGCGAGCACCGCGTTCAGCAGCTGGTCGTCGTCGGCGGCGGCGGTCCCGGCCGGGGTGAGGGGAGAGGGATCCAGACGGGCGAGGTAGGAAGTCGACCGGGTGCGGACGACCGTGCGGGCCGCGCGGGCCAGGGACGCGGGGAGCCCGGACACCGGGTCGGTGTCCGGGCTCGGGGTGATGGTCGGCACGGCGGCCAGGGCCTCGGCCTGGTCCGCGATCGCGTCGGCGTGCGGCCAGTCGACCGGGTTGAGCAGGCTGTTCACGTACGCGGTCAAGCGAGTGCGGGGCGTGCCAAGCATGCGACCTCCAAAGACAGACCAACCAGACATTACACATTGACTAGTCAATGCACGGCCTAGATGGTGCACGTCGAAGCAGCCTGTGTCAACATGGTTGCCCAGATTGACTAGTCAATGAGATGAGAGGTAGAACGGACCCATGGCCAGACAGCGCGCGATCTACCAGCGCATCGCAGACGAGCTGCGGGCAGACATCACCGCCGGGACGCTGCGTGAGGACATGCGCCTTCCCACTGAGGCTGAGCTGGCTCAGCGATGGAAGACCTCACGTGCTACTGCGGTGCAAGGCCTCAAAGTTCTGGTCAATGAAGGGCTCATCGTCGCCGACCGCCCTCGCGGTTATTTTGTTCGCAAGCGACGCCCCATGGTTTATAGGCCGCAAGCAGAATTTCGAATTCCAGAGCCTGATGCGGATATTTTCCGTCAGCGCATCGCAGACGAACAGGACTCCAGGGAGCCGTCACAAAAAATTGAGGTAGCCATCTCTTCTCCCTCCAAGACGGTCCAGCGGCGCCTACACATAGACGCAAAAACCGCAGTAGCGGTTAGGCGCCGCATGCGCTCAATCGACGGCGATCCCTTCAATTTGAATGACTCACACGTTCCTCTCTCCCTGGTGGAAGGGACGGACTGGATGAGTCCGGAGGATGTTCCGCGCGGAACAAATCGAGTTCTGGCCGAGTTGGGTTACGAGATCATTCACTCCGTGGATGAAATCATGGTCAGAATGCCCACCCCCGAAGAGTCATCAAGATTGGCCTTGGGGCCAGGGACGCCCGTGGCCGAACACATTGTCACCGGATACGCTCGCCGTGATGGTCGAGAAACTCCAGTGCAGGTGACAGTGAACATTCTTCCGGGGGATCGCCACGTCATCATCTATGATCGTGTTCGAGAGGGTGAGTCCGCATGATGAAGACGCTGGACAGCGTTGAGCCACTCCGGCTGAACCGTGGCTACCTAGCGATTCGACCTGCCCACGAACGCGAAGCTGCGAAGATCGCTGCTCTGTGGTCGGATGCGGCTCGCTGGCTGGACGGTCGAGGGTATGACCAGTGGCAGTACCCTCCCAATATGTCCCGGATCCACGATTCCATCGTGCACGGCACCGCTTACATCGCAGAAATGGAAGATGGTGTTGTCGGGACGATCACCTTGGACGGAGCGGCCGACCCTGAATTTTGGCATGCCAACGACTTTCCTCTGTCGGCCCTATATATCCACAGAATGATCGTGTCTGAGGTAGCACGGGGCCGTCAGGTGGGAAGTTCCATGCTGGACTGGGCTAGCGCTCGGGCCGAACGTGCAGGAGTCAAGTTTGTCCGCTTGGATGCCTGGAAACGCAACTACGCCCTACAAGACTACTACCGCTCAAATGGGTTTACCCATGTCCGCACTATTGATCTTCCGCATCGAAACTCTGGTGCTCTTTTCCAGCGAGAAGCAGGAACATTTCTCAATGCTGGCCCCAGTGTGGTAGATCTCGAATTTCCGACCCACACGGCGAGTGGTGCCCCTATTGAGGGAAGGAGGGGCGCCATTTACTGAAAACGCATGAGGCCGCTCCTGCGCCAACAGGAACGGCCTCCACGACTCTCGTAACTCTGCCAGAAACTGAGTCGTACGCGGTTGGTCCGGCGGCTGCAACCGTCCGGGCCTGTGTCCAGGATACCCGCACCCTGGTACTTCCCCATGGTGCCCTAGGTCACGCGGCTGCGCTACGGCTCCCCTGATGAGGGGATGACGTGTTCCATCTGCACTACTGGGTCCGTTCCGGTGTCAGTTTCGCCCCGGCGTCCGAATCGCCGCTACTGCCGGGTATGCCTCCTGCTCTCCACGATGTCGGGGGAACTTTCTGCTCCTCCGAGGTCACAAATCGAGGCTTCGCAGGACTTGTTCAGGGCGTGAGGATCTTTTCGCGGCCCGTGTCGGGCCGGCCGCCTGTCGTTGCCGGGTGCCGCCTGTCCCGTCTCGGTGGGGGTGTGGGCCGGTGAGTACCGAGTTCCCCGCGGGGGAGGGCTTCCGCAGCGCGTCGGTGGTGCGGGGGTGGGAGCCGCCCGAGGAGGTGGTGGTGCCCTACGCCCTGGCCCACGCCCCGGGTCTGCAGCCGGAGGACTACGGCGTGCTGATCCGGCTGCTGCTGCGCGATCCCCGTCAGCCGTCCAGCGTGATCGCGCTCGCCCGGGAGTTCCAGGCCGACGGCTGGAAGATGGGCGAGAAGCGGCTGCGGGAGGTCATGAAGCGCCTCAAGGCGGCCGGGCACGTCGAGCACGGCCGCTGGTACAACCCCGACCTGAAGCGCCCGGAGTGGCAGTTCCGGGTGTACCGCAACCCCGCGAACAACCAGGCCTACGTCCAGCAGGGCACCGACACGTTTTCGCAGGTCAGCCCGATCGGGCGGAAATCGGCGGATCGGCCGGGAGGGCCGGTTTCCGATCCGGCGGAAACCGGCGTTTACGCAGGTCAGCCCGATCGGGCGGTTTCCGGCGGATCGGCGGCCGATCCGGCGGAAACCGGCGGATCGGAAACCGGCGTTTACGCAGGTCAGCCCGATCGGGCGGAAATCGGCGGATCGGCCGGTTCCCCCCC
>NZ_VKHT01000038.1 GCF_014141535.1 Streptomyces alkaliphilus
CCTCGACGCCCTGGCCGACCTGCACGGCGACCCCCGCGTCATGCGGCGGATCGACGACGGTCGCCCGGTGAGCCGGGAGACGGTGGAGCGCGAGACCCTGCCCGCCCTGCTGCGCGAGTACCGCGAGGGACCGACCGGCTCCCTCGGCTGCCTGGCGGCCGAGGACATCGGGGGAGCCGGGGAGGGAGGGTTCCTCGGCTGGTTCTCCCTGCGCCCCGCGCACAGCACCGGCCTGCGCCCCGGCGACGGCCTGGAGTTGGGCTACCGCCTGCGCCCGGCGGTGTGGGGACGCGGCTACGCGACCGAGGGCGCGCGGACCCTGGTCGACACGGCCTTCACCGACCTCGGCGCCGAACGGGTCGTCGCCACGACGATGACCGTCAACACCGCCTCGCGACGGGTGCTGGAGAAGGCCGGACTGGCGCTCGTGCGCACCTTCTTCGAGGAGTGGCCCGACCCCATCGAGGGCGCCGAGCACGGTGACGTCGAGTACGCCCTCACCCGTGAGGAGTGGTCCGGCTGCCTCGGCTGAGCACTTCCGCCGACGCGCCGTGGCCCGTGTCCGCGGCTCGGATCTCCCCCGTCGGACCCCACACGAGTCCGCCGTACAGACCCTCCGCCGGGGAGTGGACACCTTCAGGGACGGGAACCGGCGCCCCCCGGTCGGGTTCGGACACCGCTCGCCGGCCACGGAATCCGGAAACATCGTGAACACCGTGAGCGCCGGTGAGAAGCAAGCCCCGGCTCGGGAGACGGAGGGACCTATTCGGCGGGTTCGGCGGCCAGTGCCGTGCCGATCCTCCGGAAACCGAGCCGGGCGTAGATCCGCGCGACCGCGTCGTCACCCGCCGACAGGAAGACGGTCTCCACTCCACGTGACCGGGCGTCGGCCACCAGCGCCGCGGTGACCGCGAGTGCGAGGCCTCGACGACGGGCGGCGGGAAGCGTTCCGACCCCCACGATCTCGCTGACCCCCGCGAGCGGTTGGTGTTGGCCCGCCGAGAGCGCCATGCCGTGTTCGACTGCTGCGGCGACCACCGTCAGACCGGCGCGGATACGGGGGATCGCGGGTTCCAGCGATTCGTCACCCACACCGGCCTCGACCGCTTCCGCCAGTTGCGGTGTGCCCGCCGGACCGATACGGGTCCCGGGGTCGGCGAAGGCGAGATGGGGCACGGTCAGGGCGCCGGCGAGCACCGGATCATCCGCCCCCGGGATCCGCACCGATACGGTGCCGGCCACCTCCTCCACCGGCCCTGTCGGAGCGGATGGATCGAGCACCATCAGCGGATGCTCCCGGACCACGAGTCCCGTCTCCTCGACGGCCGCCCGCAGTGTGGGCGTGGTCTCGGCGACCCATTCGAAACTCTCCGGAACCCCCAACTCCCGCTGGCGGGCACGGACCCTCCGCACGTCACCGGCCTCCGGAGGGCCGGACCATCCCTGCGTGGGACGGGCATGGAACGGGCGGCCCCGACCCTCCCGCACGAACAGGGTCAGCGGTCCGTGTTCCTCGACGCGGGCCTCGTGGCGGGGAACCGTGTCGTGGTACTCCTCGATCCGGGCCAACAACGCTCGTTCGGGATGTTCGTGGGAGTCGGTGGAAGTCACCCGGGAATCCAAGCAACACGGCACCACCGACGCCACTTCGTTTCGCTTCACCCGGTGGCACACCCCGGCCGGAAATGTCCCGGATCGGCCGGCTCCGTGGTCGAGGAGGAGAGGACCCTCCCGGCCCCGGAGCCGGCCCCTCAATCGAGCAGGTGGTCGGCCTTGCCGGCCTTGATGTCGCGGATGAGGGTGCGCAGGGCGTCGATGGAGTCGGTGACGCGGTGCTCCTCCTGTCCGTGGACGGCTATGTGGGCGTTGCCCTCCACGTCGGTGCCGATCCGGAAGCAGTTGTTGCCCTCCCCGCAGAAGGGGTCTTCCCAAGTGATGTCGGACATCCGAACTCCTCACAGTTGCCGGGCGATGTCATGGATGAAATCCCGTGATGCCGAAGGAGACAAGGCAGCCTCGGCCATCCAGTCCAGATGGCTGCGGTACTTGGCGAGCTGTGCTTCGGCGTGGGTGAACTCCGGGCCATGAGCGGAGTCCAGTTGGACGGTATCGAGTTGGGGTACCACCCCTTCCGCGTACAACATGGCGTGACCGGCTCCCGGGAAGATTCCGCACTCCACCGGAAGGACCCGCACGGTGATGTGATCGCGTTCCGACATGGCGCAGAGATGTTCGAGTTGAGCACGGGTGGTGACCCGACCACCGAACTTCATCCGCAACGCCGCTTCGTGGACGTAGGCGACGTAGGGGAGAGGAGTTGTTCTGTCGAGCACCAGTTGCCGACGCATCCGATGATTCACTCGTAGCTCAATTTCCAGACGGGAGAGAGGCGGAAGCACAGCGCCGAAGACCACGCGGGCGTACTCCTCGGTTTGCAACAAGCCGGGCACGTGCACCGTCTGAGTGGTGTGCAACCGGGTGGCGTGCCACTCCAGTTCAGCGATGTCCAGCAGGCCGGATGGAAGCGTGCCCCGGTGCTCTTCCCACCATCCGCCTTCCCTCCGCTCGGCCATGGCCACCAGTGCTTCCACGTACGCCGGGTCCGAGCAGGAGTAGTTACCGGCGAGGGTGCGCACACGTTCGGGTGTGATGACACGAACCCCGGACTCCATGTTCGAGACCTTGGTGCGGTCGATTCCCAGCAGCCCGGCTGCGTACTCCGTGCTCACGCCTGCGGCTGTTCGAAGTTTCCGGAGCTCCGAACCCAGGCGCTTCTGACGTTCTGTGGGGGTGCGGCGGGTGGGCATGCAGACCTCTCCGAGGGTCAGTGCCTCCAGGTGAGAGGCACTGACCCAACTCTTTCGTGGTAATTGCCTCTGATGGTGTGGCAGGGTGCCGATGCATACATTAGCGTTCCGTAGTGAAGAAAATGCGAACGGCAACATCGGAAGTGCACCGCGCGAGCGTGCCCACCTTTCCCGGGGTGGGAACGCCCGCGCCCGGGAAGGCGAGCCACCGACGCCGCCGTGGTCGCGAGTACCACCCATCCTGTCAACCCTGTGCCCAGGCGCCCGAGTTCAACCGAGGAGCCGGTCGTGCCGGAAACCCCTCTTTCCATCCTGTCCGCCCGTAACCACCCCGCCGTTCCCGTCGTGCCCCGCTGCTGGACCTTCCCGCCCGAGCCGGGCTCCGTGGCCCGTGCCCGACGGGCGGTGGTCGGTGCCCTGTCACCGGACTGTTGTCCCGAGGTCCGCCACGATCTCGCCCTCGTGGTCTCCGAGCTGGTGACCAACGCCATCCGCTACGGTGCCGAACCCGACCACGCCGAACTCGTCGAGCTGGTGCTGTGGCCGGTCGACGGTTGCTACTGGCTGGCGGTCTCCGATCCCGGGGAGGGCCTGCCGCACCGGGCCCCGCCGAGCACCGAGGCCACCGGCGGGCGCGGTCTGCCGCTGGTGGACGCCCTCACCGTCACCCGCGCGATCGTCCCCCGTCCCGTGCGCGGCAAGTCCGTCGTCGTCGGCCTCCGCCTGCGCGCCGGGGCGTGAGCGAAGGACCCGGTCGACGACGGCGCACGGGGCGGAGGTTGGTCGTGCGGGTGACGGTGGCGGGTCACCCGGCGGAGACCGCCCAGCTCCCGGGAACGCCGATGACGGCCTTCCGGTGGGCGGTCACCTGTTCGACCACGTCGACGGGTGCCTTCTCCGCGGATTCGGCCTCGTACGGGGTCGGGGGTCGTACTCGATGGCAGTCGGTCGAAGGGGACGGCGATGACCTGCACGTTCATCCCGTGTCTCTCGTGTTTGCCGGAGTGGAACGGCCGGTTGGCGGCGGTGCGGTCGATCGGCAGGGGAACGCGCAGACCCCCCGGATGAGCGCGCCGGAGCCCGGTGGGCGGTACTGGGCGACTCACCCGGGGTGCGGCCCTCGGCGGACCCATCCGCATCGGCTGCACGGCCACCACCGTGCGTGCCCGCCTCGCCTCGTCACCGCGGGTGAGGCCGGAGTGCGAGGACGTGCGCACGACCCCGTTCGAGGCGGAGGTGAAACACCACCGTCGTCCGCGGACTCGCACACGGCGGTTCGATGTCCATGGACGGGGCGGCCTCCCGCCTCTGTCCACCGGCGAGCGAACGGAGGCGGACGCCCGCACCGCCGAGGTGACCTTTCCCGACCGGCTTGGATACGCGGGTGAGCGGTGCCGGGTGCGAAGAGACCGGGTGGCAAGCCCGGGGGTATTCGTCCATATTGACACCGAAAGCGGTGTGGGGCCGTAGCACCGGAGAGCGGTACCGGAAACGGGAGGAACACCGATGCGTAACGACGGCAGCGAGCCGGTGGCAAGCGGTGTCACCGGGAAGCGCCTGGCCGGACTCCGCGCGTGGAACCTCGGTCTCACCTCGCTGCACATCGCCCAGGCCGCGCTCATCGTCCTGCTCGCCGGCGGCTTCTCGATCACGGTCACCTCATCCCTCCCCGAGGGGCCTCCCGGCACGGCCCCGCCCGCCCCGGAAGCGCTGTTCGACGTGCCGATCGGCTGGGCCGTCGCCGTCTTCCTGGGGCTGGCGGCCCTCGATCATCTGCTGACGGCCACAGTGCTGCGCGGCACGTATGAACGCGACCTGCGGCGCGGGATCAATCGCTTCCGATGGCTTGAGTACTCGGTCAGCGCCACCCTGATGATCATCCTCATCAGCCTCTACTCGGGCATCACCGGCATCAACGCCCTGATCGTCATCGCCGCCGCCAACGCCGCGATGATCTTCTTCGGGTGGCTCCAGGAACTCATGAACCCGCCCGGTCGCACGGCCACCACCATGCTGCCCTTCTGGTTCGGGACCATCGTCGGCCTGGGGCCGTGGGTGTCCATCGCCTTCAACATCGCCGCCTCCGAAACGGTGCCCGGCTTCGTCTACGGCATCGTCCTCGCCCAGGCGGTCTTCTTCTTCAGCTTCGGCGTCAACCAGTGGCTCCAGTACCGCGAAATCGGACCGTGGGCCACCTACGCCTACGGTGAGAAGGTGTACCTGGTGCTCAGCCTGGTCGCCAAGTCCGTCCTGGCCTGGCAGATCTTCGGGGGCTCCCTGGCGGACTGACACGCGCCGGCCGGCCGGGCGCGCCGCCGGGGCAGAGCACGTCCACCTCCGAGCCCGCGCCGTGATCCGGCTCCTCACCCCACTTCCGGAGTCCGGCCGCGACGCCGCCGGGGCGCTCGCCCACGGCCACGGGCCCCGACCCCCGGGGAGTGCCCGGGAGGTCGGGGCCCGTGGCCGCGGGCCGGCTCAGCCGGCGCTCGCCGCCATGCGCTCGCGCAGCGACCGGGGGCGCATGTCGGTCCACACCCGTCCGATGTGGTCCAGGCACTCCTGTCGGGTGCCGGTGGTGCCCTCGGCGTGCCAGCCGGGAGGGAGGTCCCGGCCCTCGCGCCAGATGGAGTACTGATCCTCGTCGTTGCGCACGACCAGGTAGCCGGTCTCGTTGCCGTCGGTCATCGCCTCGGTCCTCCCGGGTGCGGTGGAAACGTCCGGCACCAGCGTGGGCCGGGAACGCGGCGACGGACAGGGAGAAACGCGCAGCGCCGGCGGCAATCGACCGTGCGACTCCTTCCCTGGTGAGGAGGAGAGGCGCGGCGGCAGTGTTCCGGTACACCGAGGCACCGCCGACCCCGCTGTGGAAGGAGTCCCGCCATGCCGGACGTTCCGGAGAACGTACAGCTGCCCACCGGGGGGTGGCGGCTGTGGGAACACTTCGCCCTGCGGGGGCCGGGTTTCCCGGCCGACGGGGTGTTGGAGCTGGCGCCGCCGGGCCTGGCCGCCGCCGCGGACAAGTTCGACTCCGACCGGCGCCCCTCGGGCCCGGAGTGGGAGGGCTTCGTCGAGGCGTTCGACGAGGCGGCGGTGGCGACGGCGCACCGGTTGCGGGAGATCGCGGCGTCGCCGCGGTTCCGTGCGGCGGTGGCGTGGCAGAACCCGACGGTGTTGCGCACGGGTATCGCGCCGTTTTTGAAGTGGGAGCCCAGCGCGGCGGGGCGCACCAGCATGCCGCGTCAGCGCGAGGAGTTGGTGGCGCACTACTGGCAGCGGTTCTGCGTGAAGAACGACACCATCGGCTTCTTCGGCCCCGTCGGCTGGGGCCGCTGGGACCTGTCCCGTCACGACGCGGTGACCGTGGACCCGGGCGAGGGCTTCCTCGCCGACTCCCGGGTGTACTTCGCGAGCTGGGCCATCGACGCGTTGGCCCGGTCGGTGGGGGAGGACCCCCGGACGCGCCGGTGGATCCCACCGCGTCGGATCTCCTTCGTCCGGCTCGACGACGGACGGGTGCGGCTGCCCGGTCGCCCCCCGCAGGAGATCTCCGAGGAGGACCGCGCCGTTCTGGAGCTGTGCGACGGAACGCGTTCGGTGGTCGCGATCGCCGACGGACTCGGGGTGCCCGAGGAGCGGGTGACCGGGATCGTGGAGAGCCTGGTCAAACGGCGCTGGGTCCACTGGCGCCTGGAGGTCCCCTCCAGTTCCTTCCCCGAACGGGCCCTGCGGGAGATCCTGGTGCGCATCGGCGATCGGGAGCTGCGCGAGGAGGCGTTGGAACGCCTCGCGGTCCTGGAGCGCGGACGCGACGCGGTGCAGGCCGCCGGCACCGACGCGGCCCCCCTCACCCGGGCCCTGGAGGCGCTGGAGACCGATTTCGCCGCCCTCACCGCCGCCGAGGCCCAGCGCGCCAAGGGCGCGCGAACGGCTCCCTGCCGGGGTCTGGTCTACTCCGACGCGCGACGTGCCGCCCGCGCCACGTTGGGCACGGATCTGCTGGACCGGCTCACCCCTCTGGGGATGTGCCTGACCGCCGCCCGCTGGATGACCAATCGCGTCGCCGAGGTCGTGGGGGGTCGGCTGCGCGAGGAGTACCGCAAGCTGGCCGCCGCCGGCGACGGGACCGTGGACCTGGGCACCCTGTGGATGTCCTCCCTCCCCTCACCGCACCCCCGGGCGGGCGCGGACATCGACGCCGTCCAGGAGGAGCTGCGGGCCAAGTGGTCCCGGGTGCTGGAGGTTCCGCAGGGGGTACGACGGGTGCGGCTGGACTCGGCGGACATCGCCGACCGGGTCCGGGAGGAGTTCGAGGAGCCCGGCGCCGGGTGGTCCCTGGCCCGTTACGTCAGCCCGGACCTCCTGGTTCTCGCCGAGGACCGGGAGGCCGTGGAGCGGGGCGAGTTCGAGCTGGTGCTGGGCGAGATGCACTGCGCGCTCAACACCATGGGCGCCTCGCTCTTCGTCCACCAGCACCCGGACCGGGAGGCCCTGGTGGCCGAGACGACCCGGGACTTCCCCGGCCCGCGTCTGCTGCCGCTGCTGCCCAAGGAACTGCCGCTGAAGTGGTCCGCCCGCAGCCGCCCCTCCCTGGACCGGCCGCAGGATTACCACGTGGCGCTCGTCGACGACACCGGCGACCCCCACCGGCCGCGCACCCTGCGCAGCGCGGACGTGGCGGTGGAGGAGCGCGACGGGGAGATGGTCGTCGTCCTGCCCGACGGGGCGGTCTTCCCCCTGCTCGACGTCTACGCCAACACCCTCACGCAGCGGGTGATGGACCGTTTCAGCCTGCGCCCGGAGGGGGACCACACCCCGCGCATCACCATCGACGACATGGTCGTCTCCCGGGAGACGTGGTCCTTCGACGCGGCGGAGCTGGAATTCGCCGAGGAGAAGCGGGAGGCCGGTCGCTTCGTGGGGGCCCGCCGATGGCGGCGCGAACACGACCTGCCCCGCTTCGTCTTCGTCGTCTCCCCGACCGAACCCCGCCCCTTCTACGTGGACTTCGCCAGTCCCGTCTACGTCAACATCCTCGCCAAGGCCGCCCGGCGACTCGCCCGGCGGGAACCGGGGGCCCGGCTGCGGATCAGCGAGATGCTGCCCACCCCCGAACAGGCGTGGCTGACCGACGACCGGGGGCGCGTCTACACCTCCGAGCTGCGTTTCGTGGCCGTCGACACCACCACCCCCGCGGTGGGTGGGGACGGGGACGGGGGCGAACGGTGATGCGCACCTTCGTCGACGACATCGCCGCCCTGGCCGCCCGCGACCCGCACCGCGTGGCCGTGACCGGTCCGGCCGGGAGCGTCACCCGCGGGGAGCTGATCGACCGGGTCGAGCGGTTGGCCGGGGCGCTGCGCTCGCGGGGGGCCGGGCCGGAGACCGTCTGCGCCGTCGCCGTGGATCGCGCGGACGCCGTCGTGGCCACGGCCGCCGTGATCCGTTCGGGCGCCGTCTTCCTCGGCCTGGACATCGAGCAGCCCCCGGCCCGGCTCGCCGCCCTGGCGCGCACCGGAGGGGCGCGGATGCTCCTGACCACCGCCGACCTCGCCGAGCGTCTCACCGACCTGCCCGTCCCCGGGCCGCCGGTGCTCATGGACGATCCGGCGCCGGCGGGTGAGCGGGGGGAGGTCGCCGGGCCGGACGAACGGAACGCGGCCTACGTCAGCCACACCTCCGGCTCCACCGGCGAACCCGCCCCGGTGCTGATCGAACACCGGGCTCTGGACACCTATCTGCGCTCCGTCGCCCGGGACTGCCGGCTCGGCCCGGACACCGTCGCGCTCCAGGTGGCGCCCCAGGGATACGACGCCTCGCTCCGCGACACCTTCGCACCCCTGCTGGCGGGAGGACGGGTGGTGGTGGTGCCCCGCGCGGTGCTGATGCGCCCCGCGGCCCTGGGCGCCGCCATCCGGGAGCGGGGCGTGAACACCCTGCTGAGCGTGACGCCCTCCTTCCTGTCCTTCATCGCCGGACAACCGGACGCGGCCGACGTCCTCGCCGGGGTCCGACTGGTCGCCTCCAGCGGCGAGTCGCTGCGGCCCTTCCTCGCCGCCGGCGGACGGGAACTCGTGACCGGGGAACTGATCAACCAGTACGGACCCACCGAGTGCACGATGACCTCCACCCGCCGCGTCGTGCCGCGCGCCGGGGAGGCGGCCGACATCGTCGGCGAGCCCCTGGACCACGTGGTGGTGCGCCTGTTGGACGGCGACCTGGCCCCGGTGCCCGACGGCGCGGTGGGGGAGGTCCTCATCGGCGGCACCGGGGTGGCGCGCGGCTACCGGGGGCAGCCCTCCCGCACGGCCGAGCGCTTCGTCCCCGACCCGCTGGGACCGCCCGGCGCCCGCCTCTACCGCACCGGGGACCTGGCCCGCCGGGGACCGCACGGACTGGAGTACCTCGGGCGCACCGACCGCCAGGTGAAGATCCGCGGGTACCGGGTCGATCCGGCCGAGGTGGAGGGGACGCTGCTGGCCCATCCGGGCGTCACCGGCGCCGTGGTCACGGCCGGGAGCGACGACCGGGGGCGCGTCTTCCTCACCGCCCACGTGACGGGGGTGCCGGCCGGGGTCGGGGACGCCGAGCTGCGCACCCACCTGTTGCGCTCCCTGCCGCCGCACCTGATGCCACGCCGCTTCGTGCGACGGGAGTCCCTGCCCACCACGCGCAGCGGCAAGGTCGACCGGCGTGCCCTGGCCGCCTTTGGAGGGGCGCCGTGACCGCCTCGGACACCCGGTTGGGCCCCGCCGACGTCCGGGCCGCCGCGTCCCGCATCGCCCTCCACGTCCGCCGAACCCCGCTGACCGGGACCCCGCGCGGTACGCTGCCGCGCCTGCTGCTGAAGGCCGAACACCTCCAGCACGGCGGTTCGTTCAAGACCCGTGGCGCGGTGAACGCGGTGCTGGGCCTGGGGGCCCGACGGATCGTCGCCGGCTCCTCCGGCAACCACGGCATCGCCCTCGCCCGGCTCGCCGCTCCGCTGGGGGTGGAGGTGACGGTGGTGATGGCGGCCGGGGCCAGTCCCGCCAAGGCGGCCCTCATCCGGGCCCTGGGGGCGCGGACGGTCACCGTGCCGGGGGACGTCGTCGACCGCGAGGAACACGCCCGTGCCCTGGCCGAGCGGATCGGCGCGACCCTCGTGCCCTCCTCGGACCACGAGCTGGTCGTCGCCGGACAGGGCACGGTGGGCACGGAGATCCTGGCCGACGCGCCGGACACCGACACCCTCTACGTGCCCGTGGGCGGTGGCGGGCTCCTCGCCGGGATCTGCCTGGCCGTCCGGGACCACCGGGTGCGGGTCGTCGGTGTCGAGCCGGTCGCCCTGCCGCGTTACGCCCGCTCCCTGGACGTCGGCCGCCCCGTGCTGCTGCCGGGAGCCGACACCGTGGCCGACGGCCTGCGCGGTCGGCGCCCGGGAGAGATCACCTATCCGATCGTCCGTGAGCGCGTCGACTCCCTGATCGCCGTCGACGACTCCGAGATCACGGCGGCGATGGCACTGCTGCACCGGCACGGCGTCCGCGCCGAGCCCAGCGGGGCCGTCGCCCTGGCCGGGGCGTTGCGGGACGGTGCGCGGGGGCGCACCGTGGCGATCGTCTCCGGGGGCAACGGAGGCCGGCCGCCGATGTCCGCGATTCCCTGACCGTCCCGCCCCGGTCGGTGGCCGCCGCTCACCGGCACCGGCCCGGGGCCCCGCGCCGGCACACCGAAGTCCGACCCCGGGACATCCGTTCCGGAGGAAAAGTCCGACCCCGGGACATCCGTTCCGGAGGAACCGTTCGCGCCCGTCCGGGCCCGAGACCCCGAGGAGACACCGTGACCACCCACGCCCGCCCCACCGTCGCCACCGTCACCGAGCTGCTGGTGACCGCCTTCCGCGAGGCGCTCGACCTCCCGGAGTGCGACGAGCACAGCGACTTCTACGAGTCGGGGGGCGACTCGCTCACCGCCTTCCGGATCACCGCGCACCTGCAGGAGGCGCTCGACATCGAGGTCCCCGTCGCCCTGCTGTTCGCCTACCCCACCCCCGCCGAACTGGCCGCCGTGGTCGAGGCCGACTTCACCGGCGCATGACCGCGGGGAGGCGGAACTCCATGAACGGGAACGTGACGGGAACGCGGGCGGAGACGCGAACGGAGACCGGGGCCGATACGGGGACCGGGCATCCGATCCGGCTCGGGCGCCGGCGGCTGTGGGAGCAGTTCGCGCTGCGCGGCGCGGGTTTCCCGGCCGACGGGGTGCTGGAGCTGGCGCCGCCGGGCCTGGCCGCCGCCGCGGACAAGTTCACCGCCGAGGAGGAACCGACCGGCGAGGCGTGGGAGGAGTTCACCGCCCTCCACACCGAGGCGGCGGTGGCGACGGCGCACCGGTTGCGGGAGATCGCGGCGTCGCCGCGGTTCCGTGCGGCGGTGGCGTGGCAGAACCCGACGGTGTTGCGCACGGGTATCGCGCCGTTTTTGAAGTGGGAGCCCAGCGCGGCGGGGCGTACCAGCATGCCGCGTCAGCGCGAGGAGTTGGTGGCGCACTACTGGCAGCGGTTCTGTGTGAAGAACGACACCATCGGCTTCTTCGGCCCCGTCGGCTGGGGCCGCTGGGACCCGACCGTCGAGGGGGTCGCCGTGGACCCCGGCCGGGGGCTGATCGCGGCCACCGAGGTGTACTTCGCCGGCTGGGCCGTCGACGCCCTGGCCGAACACCTGGACCGCGATCCGGCCCTGCGCGAGTGGACCGCGCCCCGGCCGGTGCCGTTCGTCCGCGTGGAGGGGAACGTGGTCCGGGTGCCCGGCCGCCCCCCGCGCACGGTGGACGACCCCACCGCCGAGGTCCTCGCCCTGTGCGACGGCGTGCGGACCGCCCGGGAGATCCGGGCCGCGCTCCCGGCCGTCGACGTGGCGGCGGTGCTGGAGGAGGCGGTGGCCCGCCGCTGGGCGGTGTGGCGACTGGAGATTCCGGCCTCCACCCATCCGGAACGGTGGTTGCGCGCCTGGTTGGAGGGGATCGACGATCCACGGGTGCGCGACCGCGGCCTGGCCGCGCTGGAGGTGCTGGAGCGCGGCCGGGAACGCGTCCGCGCCGCCGGGGAGAGCGGGGACGCCGATGAACTGGTGGCCGCCCTGAGCGGCCTGGAGGGGGACTTCACCGCCCTCACCGACACCGCCGCCGTCCGGGAGAAGTCGGCGTCCACGGCTCCCTGCCGCGCGCTGGTCTACTCCGACGCCCGGCGCTCCGCCACCGTTCGCACGGGGCGGGCCGTGCGGGAGGCGCTCGCCCCGCTCGACCCGCTGCTCACCGCCGCCGGGTGGCTGACCTCCCGGCTCGCGGAGGAGGTGATGGACCCGATCCGCGCCGTGCACACCCGGCTCGCCGCCGACGGACCGGTCGGCCTGGCCGACTTCTGGTTCGCCTGCATGCCCGTCCTGCACGGCGAGGCGCGCGGTGTCGCGGACCGGTTGCAGCGCGAGTTCCGGGAACACTGGTGGGACATCCTGAAGCCGCCCCCCGGCGCGCACCGCGTGCGCGGGACCCTGACCGACATCGAGAGCGCGGTCGAGGAGCGCTTCGGCGGCGGACGGCCCGGCTGGACCGCCGCCCGCTACCTCAGCCCCGACGTCATGATCGCCGCGACGGGACCGGAGGCCGTGGCGCGCGGGGACTTCGAACTCGTCCTGGGCGAACTGCACCTGGCGGCGAACACCCTCGGCGCCTCGCTCTTCGTCCACCAGCACCCCGACCCCGGGGAGCTGGTGGCCCTGACCGACCGCGACCATCCCGGCCCCCGTCTGATGCCGCTGCTGCCCAAGGAGCACCGTTCCCGGTTGTCGGGCCGCATCCGCCACGCCCTGGTCCGGCCGACGGACTACCAGGTGGGGCTGGTGGACTTCACCGCGGACCCGCGCCGGCCGCGCACCGTCCGCGGGGCGGAGGCCGAGGTGGTCGAGCGGGACGGGGAGCCGGTCGTCCTGCTTCCCGACGGGGCGACCTTCCCGGCCGTGGAGGTCTTCTCCCACGCGCTGACCACCCTGTCCATGGACCTGTTCGACATCCTCCCCGAGGCCCCGCACACCCCCCGGGTGACGATCGACCGCCTGGTGGTCGCCCGCGAGACCTGGCGACTGCCCGCCGCGGAGGCGGACTTCGCGGAGGAGAAGAGCGAGGCCCGCCGTTACGTGGGCGCCCGCCGCTGGCGGGAGCGGCACCGGCTGCCCCGCTTCGTCTTCGTGGTCTCCCCCACCGAACCGCGTCCCTTCTACGTGGACTTCGACAGCCCGGTCTACACGACCATCCTCGCCAAGGCCGTCCGTCGGCTCGCGCGTCGGGAACCGGGGGCCGCGCTCGATGTCGATCCGCGCAATCTCCCTGCGCGCAGCGTTGCGCCTTCTTCCCTGGTGACGGCTCCCCGCCGGCAGCACTGTGGAGGCAACCGACCGGAGGGAGGCCCACAGTGAGGGTTGGCGCGGCGCATCACGAGACCACGGGGACCGAGGGGACCGGGCGAGGGGACGAGACCCCCGTCATGTCCTTCGCCCAACGGCGCATCTGGTTCATGGACCGGCTCGCCGGCGGTTCCTCCGACGCCCTGCTGCCCCTCGCCGTGCGGTTGGAGGGAGACCTCGACGTCCCGGCGCTGGAGAGGTCGCTGCGGGGCATCCTGGAGCGCCACGAGATCCTGCGCACCCGCTACCCCGTCACGGACGGCGATCCGACCCCGCACGTGGAGGACGCCGCGAGGGTGGTGCTGGAGCGGACCACGGCCGTCGACGTCGACGAGTTCTTCGCGCGGGAGCTGGGTCGCCCCATCGACCCGGCCGGCGAACCCCCCGTGCGCATGGTCCTCGCCCGGACCGCGCCCCGCGAGCACGTGCTCCTGGTGATCGTCCACCACATCGCCGTCGACGGGTGGTCCTGGAACATCCTGCTCCGCGAACTCGCCGCCGGTTACCGGGGCGAACCCGTCTCCCCGCCCCGGCGCCGCTACGCCGATTTCGCCCGCGACGAGCGGCGTCGGCTGACCGGGCCCCGCATGGAGCGCCTGCTGGACTACTGGCGCGGGCGACTCGCGGGCCTCGCCCCGCTGGAACTGCCCACCGACCGCCCCCGCCCGGCTTTCTGGGACGGCGAGGGCGACGTGGTCCGCTTCGCCCTGTCCACCGAGGTGGTCGCGGACGTGGACCGGGTCGCCCGCGAGCACCGTGCCACCCGCTACATGGTGCTGCTCGCCGTCTACCAGGCGCTGCTGGCGCACCGTTCCGGCCGCACCGACATCGCGGTGTGCAGCACCATGACCGATCGCGGTCGGCCGGGGGCCGAGGAGGTCGTCGGCCCGTTCGTCAACACGCTGGTGCTGCGCAACGACCTCTCCGGCGGCCCCGGTTTCGGCGCCCTGCTGGAGCGGGTGCGCGGCAACGTGCTGCAGGATCTGTCCCGGGCCGAGGCCCCCTTCGACCGGGTGGTCGGAGAGGTGGCCACCGGCCGGGACATGTCCCGTCACCCCCTGGCCCAGGCGTCCTTCACGCTCCTGAACGCCGGTTACGAACCGTTGCGGCTGCCCGGTCTGCGGGCCGAGCTCCTGCCCGCCCCCCTGGCGGGCAGTCCGCTGGACGTCTTCCTCGACCTGGGACTGCTGCCGGACGGTCGGATCGCGGCTCGTCTCCAGTACGCCACGGCCCTCTTCGACCGCGCCACGATGGAGGACTTCGCCGCCTCCTACACCCGGCTGCTGAGCGCCGTCCTCGCGGACCGCACGACCCCGGTCGCCGAGCTGGCCCGTCGTTCGGCGCCCAGCGGCGCGACGGACCCGGCCGTCACCGCCGCCGCGCCCGCGCCCGTCGTCCGTCACCGGACCCCGGTGCGGTTGTGGGGTGGTGGTGGTTCGGCGGTGGTGTGTGGGGATCGGGTGGTGTCGTACGGGGAGTTGGAG
>NZ_VKHT01000380.1 GCF_014141535.1 Streptomyces alkaliphilus
GGGAACACGTCGTGCCCCGGGGGGACGGGCGGCACGCGGGACCTGGAGCAGGCACACGGTGATCACGACAAGGGCTTTGAAGACCAAAGTGGTGTTGGTCGGAACGCCGACGGTGTAGACGGTGGTGGTGAGAGTCTGGATCACCAGGGCGCCGACCAGCGTTCCGGAGAGGGAGTACCGGCCTCCGGCCAGGGAGGTGCCGCCTATGACCACGGCGAGGATGGCGTCCATCTCGATCCACAGTCCGGCGCTGTTGGCGTCCGCCGCGTTGACGTTGGAGCTGATCATCAGACCCGCCACACCCGCGCAGAGTGCGGCGAAGACGTAGACCGTCCCGATGATCGTGCGGGAACGGACACCGGCGAGGCCGGCGGCCCCGGGGTTGGTTCCCACCGCGTGGACGAGGGTCCCCAGCGCGGTGCGGTGGGTCAGCAGGGCGACCCCTCCGAGAACCGCCAGGGCGATGAGGACGACGACCGGCAGAAGGAGGAACCCCGACCCGATCCACCGGTACACGGGGTCGTTGACGGTAACAATCTGCCCTTCGGTGAGCAGCATCGCCACCCCCCGGCCGGCCGTCATCAACACCAGTGTGGCGATGATCGGCTGAATGCCCGCCACGGAGACGAGGAATCCGTTCCACAGGCCGAGGAGCAGGCACGTGCCGAGAGCGAGGAACACGGCGGTGATGGTGTTGCCTCCCCCCGCGATCCAGGTACAGGCGATGGCTCCGGAAATCGCGGCGACCGCTCCCACCGACAGGTCTATCCCGCGGGTGGCGATCACCAGTGTCATCCCGACAGCGATGAGCAGGGTGGGAGCCCCGTTGCGAAGGATGTCCACGACGCTGCCGTGAAGATGCCCGTCCTGGAGCCTGATCTCCAGGAAGGAAGGGGTGACGATCACGTTGAGGGCGATGAGCGCTGCCAGCGCGAGCAGCGGCCACACCAGATGGCCTCGTCTCATCGGGTCACCGCCTCGGGGCGGTTCTCCGGGGCGTCCTCCCGGGCCGCGATCGCGGAGACCACGTCCCGTACGGAGACCTCGTGGCCGGCGAGTTCGGCGACCTTGTGTCGATCGCGCAGCACCACGATCCGGTCCGACACCCTCACCACCTCCTCGACCTCGGCGGAGACGAAGAGCACAGCCGTGCCATCGGCTGCGAGGTCGGCCACCACCTTCTGGATCTGTGCCTTGGCTCCGATGTCGATGCCCCGGGTCGGCTCGTCGAGGATGAGCAGTCGGGGGCGGGTGACCAGCCATCGGGCGAGCAGCACCTTCTGCTGGTTGCCCCCCGAGAGAGCGTCGATGGGGAGTCCGGGATCGGCCGGGCGGATGTCGAGCTTGTCGATGTACTCCTCGACCAGTGCTTCCGCGACGCGACGAGGCACGGGGCGGGCCCAGCCGCGTGCGGCCTGCACGGCCAGAACCAGATTGTCGCGCACGCTGAGTCCCTCGATGATGCCCTCTCCCTTGCGGTCCTCCGAGCAGAAGGCGACGCCCCGGGCGATCACGGCCCGGGGACCACGGGGTCGGACGAGTCGTCCGCCGATGGTGAGGGTGCCGCTGTCCGGCCGGTCCGCGCCGAAGAGCAGTCGGACGGTCTCGGTGCGGCCCGACCCGAGCAGTCCTGCCAGGCCGACCACCTCACCGGCGTGGATGTCGAGGTCGAAGGGGGCGATCGCCCCCTTCCTGCCCAGACCGCGAGCCCGGAGCACGGGCGTGGTGCCGGGGGTGTGGTCCCGGGCCCGACGTTCCACCTTCTCCAGGTTGTCGAGTTCGCGGCCGAGCATGGCCGCCACCAGGTCGAGGCGCCCCATCTCGGCGGTCGCGTACTCCCCGACGAGTCCGCCGTTGCGCAGCACGGTCATCCGGTCGGATATCTCGTACACCTGGTCGAGGAAATGCGAGACGAAGAGGAGGGCCACACCCTCGTCGCGCAACACCCGCATGATGCGGAAGAGTTCGGCGACCTCGTCGGCATCCAGGCTGGAAGTGGGTTCGTCGAGGACCAGTACGCGGGATTCCACCGCCAGGGCGCGGGTGATGGCCACGAGTTGTTGCACCGCGATCGGATGCGCGTCCAGGCGGGAGGCGGGGTCGATGTCCAGCCCCACCCGCTTCAGGAGCCGGGCGGCCCCGGCCCGCAGTGCCCGGCCGTCGATACCGAGGAAACGACGCGGTTCCCGGCCGATCAGGATGTTCTCGGCGACGGACAGGTTGGGGCAGAGGTTGACCTCCTGGTAGACGGTGCTGATTCCGGCCCGTTGGGCCGAGGCGGGGTCGGCGAAGGAGACCGGTCGTCCGTGGAGGCGTATGGTGCCCGCGCTCGGCCGGTGGACTCCGGTGAGCGCTTTGATCAGCGTGGATTTCCCGGCCCCGTTCTCCCCCATCAGGGCGTGTACCTCACCGGGGAGGAGTCGGAAGTCGACCCCCGACAGTGCTTTGACTCCGGGGAACTCGACATCGATGCCGCGCATTTCGACCACCGGGCTCTTTCGGTGCACCGAGGATTCGGTCATGTTCAGCGCCTTCGTCGTCATGGGTGGGGTGGTCACCGCCATGGGCGCGGCGGGCCCCGGGAGCTTCCCGGGGCCCGCCGCGTCGCGGGCCGGGCCGGCCGTCGGCATCGGCGGCGGACCGGCCGTTAGATGTCGGCGGGGTTCAGTACTCACGTTCGGAGAGCACGGCCCTGGCCTCCTCGGGCGTGAAGGTCGTCTCCTCGGTGACCACCCGCTTCGGAACCTCCTCGCCGTTGACGACTTTCCGTGCGAGGTCCATGAGTTGGTCGCCGAGCAGCGGGTTGCACTCCACGATGAAGTTGATCTCGCCATCGGCCAGGGCCCGCATGCCGTCCCTGACCGCGTCCACGGTGATGATGGTGAGGTCGGTGCCCGGCTGTCGACCCGCCGCCTTGATCGCCTCGATGGCGCCCAGGCCCATGTCGTCGTTGTGCGCGTAGACCGCGTCGATCTCCGGAGTCGACTTCAGGAACGCCTCCATCACCTCCTTGCCGCCCGCACGGGTGAAGTCACCGCTCTGGGTGGCCACGATCTCGATATCGGATCGCTCGGCGACAACCTCCTCGAAACCCTTCTTGCGATCGATGGCCGGGGCCGCGCCCGTGGTGCCCTGGAGTTCCACCACCCTGACCGGGCCCTCGGTGTTGTCCACCAGCCACCGACCCGCCTTCCGTCCCTCCTCGACGAAGTCGGAGCCGAGGAACGTCTCGTACAGCGAGGTGTCGTCGGAGTCGATGGCACGGTCGGTGAGGATGACCGGGATCCCTGCCCGGCGGGCCTCCAGCAGCACCGCATCCCAGCCGGTCTCCACGACAGGGCTGAAGGCGATGACGTCCACCCGTTGCTGGATGAAGGAGCGGATCGCCTTGATCTGGTTTTCCTGCTTCTGCTGGGCGTCCGAGAAGCGGAGCTCGACGCCGGCGGCCTCCGCCGCATCCCGGATGGACTTCGTGTTCGCCGTCCGCCACCCGCTCTCGGCTCCCACTTGGGAGAAGCCCATGGTGATCGTGTCATCCGCGCCGCCCGGGGAGCCGGCGTCGGAATCGGATCCCCCGCCGCAACCGGCGAGGGCCGTGAATAACAGAACGGCCGCGGTGGCCCTGGTGATTTTCCCGAACACTGCTCTTCCTCCGGGGTCGACAACGATCCACACCCGTCGCAACGAGTGGGGTGACCGGAATCACAGGCGTCCCAGAGTGAGCGCTAACATGAGAGGCGTCAACCCCAAGTCCACAGCGAGTTCCGACTGTTGACAGGAAACCGAAGGTCGCGGATGTTAGCCGTCACTTCGGTTCCCGCCGCCCGGGTACCCGTCTCTCCCGCCGGTGGGACGCGCCGTTTGGACGGAAGGTGGACTGCGTAGACTCGCCGGGAACCGTGGTCCGGCCGGCGGCACGGGCCGAATCGCCGGAACCCGAGGGGGTGGCAGGTGGAGGACGCCTCGGTGGAGGGTCGGGCCACACGTGCCCCGGCCATGACCGACGTGGCCCGTTTGGCGGGCGTTTCGCACCAGACGGTCTCCCGGGTGCTCAACGGCCATCCCAATGTTCGGGAGCAGACCCGCCTGCGGGTTCGGGCTGCGATCGACGAACTGGGGTACCGGCCCAATCGCGCGGCCCGCACGCTGGCGACCGGGCGTTCCCAACTGCTCGGTGTGGTGGCGCCGAACTCCACCCTGTTCGGCCCGGCGTCCCTGTTGGCCGCTTTCGAACTGGCAGCCGGCACGGCGGGGTTTTCGGTGAGTGTGCGGCGGGTCGGGGTCCTGGACAGGAGATCGATCGCCGAGGCGGTCGAGCACCACCGCGACCAACGAGTGGCCGGAATCGTCGTGATCGCCCCCACCGCCTCGGCGAACGAGGCGCTGACCGAGATACCCGCCGCCGTTCCGGTGGTGACGGTGGACGGAGACCCCCTGCGCCGGACCGCGCTGGTCACCGTGGACCAGGAGGCGGGAGCCATGGCGGCCACCCGTCACCTGCTCGAAGCGGGACACCGCACGGTGTGGCACATCTCGGGACCCTCCGACTGGTTCGACGCGGCCGGGCGGGTGCGGGGGTGGCGG
>NZ_VKHT01000381.1 GCF_014141535.1 Streptomyces alkaliphilus
GCTGACACGCCCCTCCCGTCCCGCCCCGGGTGGGGCGGGACGGGAGGGGCGTGTCAGCCGCGCGGGGCGCGCAGCCGCTCCGCGTGCTCCTGGAGGGAGCCGACCCCCACCTCACCGCTGTTGAGGGCGCCGATGCCCTGCACCGCGGCGGCCAAAGCCTGCACGGTGGTCAGGCAGGGCACCGAGCGGGCGACCGCGGCGGTGCGGATGTCCCACCCGTCGAGACGCCCACCGGTGCCGTAGGGGGTGTTGACGATCAGATCCACCTCCCCTTCGTGGATGAGCCCCACGATGGTCTTCTCGCCGTTCGGCCCCTCGCCCTCGCTCTGCTTGCGCACCACCGTGGCGGGGATGCCGTTGCGACGCAGCACCTCGGCGGTGCCGGAGGTGGCCAGCAGTTCGAACCCCATGGCGGCCAGCTCGCGGGCCGGGAAGATCACGGCCCGCTTGTCCCGGTTGGCCACCGAGACGAAGGCCCGACCACCGGTGGGCAGGGCGCCGTAGGCACCGGCCTGGGACTTGGCGTAGGCGGTGCCGAAGACCGCGTCGATGCCCATCACCTCACCGGTGGAGCGCATCTCCGGCCCCAGGACGGTGTCCACGCCGCGCCCGTGCACGTCCCGGAAACGGGACCAGGGCATGACCGCCTCCTTGACGGAGATCGGCGCGTCCAGCGGCAGGGTTCCGCCGTCCCCCTCGGCCGGCAGCAGGCCCTCGGCCCGCAGCTCGGCGATCGTGGCTCCCAGGGAGATGCGGGCCGCGGCCTTGGCCAGGGGCACGCCGGTGGCCTTGGAGGTGAAGGGCACCGTCCGTGAGGCCCGGGGGTTGGCCTCCAGAACGTAGAGGATGTCCCCCGAGAGGGCGAACTGGATGTTGATCAGCCCGCGGACACCGACGCCCGCCGCGATGGCTGTGGTGGAGGCGCGCAGCCGCTTGATGTCATGGCCCCCCAGGGTGATCGGCGGGAGGGCGCAGGCCGAGTCGCCGGAGTGGATGCCGGCCTCCTCGATGTGCTCCATCACGCCGCCCAGGTACAGCTCCTCGCCGTCGTACAGGGCGTCGACGTCGATCTCGATGGCGTCGTCGAGGAAGCGGTCGATCAGCACGGGGTGTTCGGAGATCAGTCCGGCGTGCCGGCGCAGGTACTCCGCGAGGGAGACCTCGTCGTAGACGATCTGCATGCCTCGCCCACCCAGCACGTAGCTGGGGCGCACCATCACGGGGTAGCCGATGCCGGCGGCGATGCCGGCGGCCTCCTCGAAGGAGAAGGCGGTGCCGTATTTGGGGGCGGGGAGGCCGGCCTCGGCCAGGACCCGACCGAAGGTGCCCCGGTCCTCGGCCGCGTGGATGGCCTCCGGTGGGGTGCCGACGATCGGTACCCCGTTGTCCTTGAGCGCCTGGGCCAGGCCCAGCGGGGTCTGACCACCGAGTTGGACGATCACACCCGCGACCGGGCCCGCCTCCCGCTCGGCGTGCACGACCTCCAGTACGTCCTCCAGGGTGAGCGGCTCGAAGTACAGCCGGTCGGAGGTGTCGTAGTCGGTGGAGACGGTCTCGGGGTTGCAGTTGACCATCACGGTCTCGTAACCGACCTCGCCCAGGGCGAAGGAGGCGTGGACGCAGGAGTAGTCGAACTCGATGCCCTGACCGATGCGGTTGGGCCCGGAGCCCAGGATGATGACGGCCGGCTTCCGCCGGGGCGCGACCTCGGTCTCCTCGTCGTAGGAGGAGTAGAAGTACGGGGTTCGCGCGGCGAATTCGGCGGCGCAGGTGTCCACGGTCTTGTAGACCGGGCGGATACCCAGCGCGTGCCGCACCTCGCGCACCACGTCCTCGCGCAGACCCCGCAGCTCGCCGATCTGCCGGTCGGAGAAGCCGTGACGCTTGGCGTGACGCAGGATGTCGGCGTTCAGCCGGGGGGCCTCGGCGATCTCCCGGGCGATCTCGTGGATCAGGAAGAACTGATCCACGAACCAGGGGTCGATGTGGGTGGACTCGAAGACCTGCTCGGGGGTGGCGCCGGCCCGGATGGCGCCCATGACCGTCAACAGCCGGCCGTCGGTCGGACGGCCGGCGAGGGCCAGCAGTTCGTCGCGGTCGCCGGGATCGCCGACGAAGGAGAACTGCGAGTCCTTCTTCTCCAGCGAACGCAGCGCCTTGTTGAGCGCCTCGGTGAAGTTGCGCCCGATCGCCATGGCCTCACCGACGGACTTCATGGTGGTGGTCAGGCCGGCGTCGGCGGCCGGGAACTTCT
Organism: Streptomyces alkaliphilus; assembly: GCF_014141535.1. Taxonomy (GTDB): domain Bacteria; phylum Actinomycetota; class Actinomycetes; order Streptomycetales; family Streptomycetaceae; genus Streptomyces; species Streptomyces alkaliphilus. The sequence goes on from NZ_VKHT01000381.1 coordinate 2,255, forward strand.
CGAACGCGAACCTCGGCACCTTGACCACCACGTAGTCGAGGGTGGGCTCGAAGGACGCCGGGGTCTCTTCGGTGATGTCGTTGGGGATCTCGTCCAGGGTGTACCCGATGGCCAACTTGGCCGCGATCTTCGCGATCGGGAATCCGGTGGCCTTGGAGGCGAGCGCCGAGGAGCGGGAGACCCGGGGGTTCATCTCGATGACGACGACCCGGCCGTCCTCCGGGTTGACGGCGAACTGGATGTTGCAGCCGCCGGTGTCCACCCCGACCTCACGGATGACCGCGATGCCGACGTCGCGCAGGATCTGGTACTCGCGGTCGGTCAGGGTCATGGCGGGGGCGACGGTGATCGAGTCGCCGGTGTGCACCCCCATCGGGTCGAGGTTCTCGATGGAGCAGACGACCACCACGTTGTCGTTCCGGTCGCGCATCAGCTCCAGCTCGTACTCCTTCCAGCCGAGGATGGACTCCTCCAGGAGCACCTCGGTGGTCGGGGAGAGCGCGAGGCCCTGACCGGCGATGCGGCGCAGTTCCTCCTCGTTGTGGGCGAAGCCGGAACCGGCGCCGCCCATGGTGAAGGAGGGGCGGACCACCACGGGGTAGCCACCGAGGGTCTCCACCCCGGCGAGGACCTCGTCCATGGTGTGGCAGATCACCGAGCGGGCGGACTCACCGTGCCCGATCTTCCCCCGGACCGCCTCCACGACATCCTTGAAGAGGTCGCGGTCCTCCCCCTTGTTGATCGCCTCGACGCTGGCGCCGATCAACTCGACGCCGTACTCCTTGAGGGTCCCGGAGTCGTGCAGGGCGATGGCGGTGTTCAGGGCCGTCTGACCGCCCAGGGTGGGCAGGAGGGCGTCCGGCCGCTCCCGGGCGATGATCTTCTCGACGTACTCCGGGGTGATCGGCTCGACGTAGGTGGCGTCGGCGATCTCCGGGTCGGTCATGATCGTGGCCGGGTTGGAGTTGACCAGGATGACCCGCAGGCCCTCGGCCCTGAGCACCCGGCACGCCTGGGTTCCGGAGTAGTCGAACTCGGCCGCTTGGCCGATGACGATCGGGCCCGAGCCGATGACCAGGACGGATCGGATGTCGGTGCGCTTAGGCACGCTGGGCCTCCATCAGGGAAACGAAGCGGTCGAACAGGTAGGCGGCGTCGTGCGGTCCGGCCGCCGCCTCGGGGTGGTACTGGACGCTGAAGGCGGGGCGGTCGAGCAGCCGCAGCCCCTCCACCACGTCGTCGTTCAGGCACACGTGGGAGACCTCGGCCCGCCCGAAGGGGGTGTCGGTGACCCGATCGAGGGGAGCGTCGACGGCGAAGCCGTGGTTGTGGGCGGTGACCTCCACCTTCCCCGTCGTACGGTCCTGCACCGGCTGGTTGATGCCACGGTGGCCGTACTTGAGCTTGTAGGTGCCGAAGCCCAGCGCGCGACCCAGGATCTGGTTGCCGAAGCAGATCCCGAACAGCGGGATGCGGCGCTCCAGCACCGCGCGCATCAGTGCCACGGGGTGGTCGGCGGCGGCCGGGTCGCCCGGCCCGTTGGAGAAGAACACCCCGTCCGGGCCGCCGGGCGCCACCGCCAGCACCTGCTCCACGGAGGCGGTCGCGGGCAGCACGTGCACCTCGATGCCGCGCTCGGCCATGCGTCGCGGGGTCATGCCCTTGATGCCGAGGTCCACGGCCGCCACCGTGAAGCGCTTCTCCCCGATGGCGGGCACCACGTAGGGCTCGGTGCAGGCCACCTCGGCGGAGAGGTCGGCGCCCTTCATCGCCGGGATCGCCCGCACCCGGTCGGCCAGCGCGCCGGGGTCGGTGCCCTCGACGGCTGGACCGGAGAAGATGCCCACCCGCATGGCGCCGCGCTCGCGCAGGTGGCGGGTGAGGGCGCGGGTGTCCACGCCGCTGATGCCGACCACGCCCTGCGCCGCCAGTTCCTCGTCGAGGGTGCGGCGGGAGCGCCAGTTGGAGGAGCGGCGGGCGGGGTCCCGGACCACGAAGCCGGCGACCCAGATCCGGGCCGACTCCGGGTCCTCGTCGTTCACCCCGGTGTTGCCGATGTGGGGAGCGGTCATGACCACCACCTGACGGTGGTAGGAGGGGTCGGTCAGCGTCTCCTGGTAACCGGTCATGCCGGTGGAGAACACCGCCTCGCCGAAGGTCTCGCCGACGGCACCCCAGGCGCGCCCGCGGAAGACGCGACCGTCCTCCAGGACCAGCAGGGCCGGCCCGGAGGCGGTTTTGGGGCTCTTCGTCTCGGAGGGGGCGGAGGTCGTCATCGTGCGCCTTCCTGGTCGTGCGGGCCGGGGGTGCCGGCGGGGGATCCGGAAG
>NZ_VKHT01000382.1 GCF_014141535.1 Streptomyces alkaliphilus
TTCCAGGACCGTGCGGCCCCCGCGCTCCACGTAGAGCACCAGGGCGCCGTCCACCAGCACCACCAGGGCCCCGGCCTTGCGCCCCGGCTTGTGGCCCGCCCCGCCGGGGGACTCGGGCCAGGGGAGCGCGGCCCCGTAGGCGTTGGCCGGATCCGTCGCCGCCAGTACCACCGTCCGGCGGGGCGGTCGTCCCGCCGCGGCCTCCGGGCCGGCCGGTCCGGAGGACCGGACCCGGTCCACCGCTCCGTCCAGGGCGAACTGCGCCGCGCCCAACCCCTCCACCACGTAACCGCGACGGGCCCGCCCGGTCTCCTCGAAGGCGGAGAGCACGCGGTAGGCGGCGGCGAAACCGCCGGGGGTGCGCTCGGCGGCCACCGCCCCCCGGGTGACCACGCCGTGCCGGTCCAGCAGCGCCCCGGCCAGGGCGTGGGCGCGGAGCGTGGCGTGCTCCTCCCGCTCCCGGGCGACGGTGGGCTCCGGGTCACGGGGCACCAGAGCCCATCTCCCGGTCACCGTCGGCGGACCGCCGCCCGCCCGGCCCGCTCCCGCACCGGCGAGCCCGGCGGGGCGGCCCAACCGGGAGCGGGGCGCCGGCCGGCGCCCCCGGTGGGCGGTGGAGCCGGCCGTTCGTCCCGAGTGCAGGAGCGCCCGCAGTGGCCCGATGGTGTCGTTGGTCAGCAGCCCGGCCCAGGTCAGGTCCCACACCACCCGCACCAGCTCCTCCTCGGCCGGGTGTTCCCCCGTCTGCTCCGCCGCGTCGGCGACCGCCCCGGCGAGTTGTCGGAAGAACAGGCCGTAGCCGCCCTCCAGGGCCCGCAGCACGGCCCGGTGCACCGGGCCGTGCTCCAGGGGCATCGCCCCGGGCACCAGCAGCGGCGCGGTGTCCGCCGGATACAGCGCGACCCAGCCGTCCCGACCGGGCAGTGCCCCGGCCCCGCACCACACCACCTCACCGGAGGCGGTCAGCTCGTCCAGCATCGCCGGGCGGTAGTCCGCCACCCGGGCGGGGAGCACCAGTCGTTCCAGCGCGGAGGCCGGCACCGGACAACCCTGCAACTGCTCGACGACCCGGGCCACCCCGTCCACGCCCCGCAGCGCGTCACCGCCGGCCGCACCGGTCCGGGGGAAGGACACGTGCTGCCAGCGCGGCAGGAAGTCGGCCAGCGCCGCCGGGGCCACCGGCTCCAACTCCTCGCGCAGCGCGGCCAGCGACCGGCGCCGCAGCCTGCGCAGCACACCCGGATCGCACCACTCGTGCCCCGGGGTCGGTCCCGTCCCGTCCTGCGGCAGCGGACGGAACTCGCCCTCCACCATCCGGCCCGCGGCGGCCAACCGGGCCAGACCGCCCTCCACCACCGCCGTGCCCAGGCCGAAGACCTCCGCCGCGGTCGCCGAGGTGAAGGGGCCCCGGGTGCGGGCGAAGCGGGCCAGCAGGTCCCCCAGGGGATCGGGCACCGGTTCGGTGAAGGCCTCCGGCACCCCCACCGGCAGCGCGGTGCCCAGGGCGTCGCGCAACCGGCCGGCGTCCTCGATCGCGGCCCACCGTTCCCGACCGGCGATCCGTACCCGGATCGCCCGCCGGGCGCCCTCCAGCTCCTCCACGGGGGCCGGCTCCGCCCCCCGCTCCACCAGCTCCTCGGGGGTCAGGGGACCCAGCACCCGCAGCAGGTCGGCGATGCCCTCGATGTCCTTCACCCGCCGCTCGGGCGTCAGCCAGGCCAGCTCCCGCTCCAGCTCGGCCAGGACCTCCGGGTCGAGCAGCTCCCGCAGTTCGGCCCGACCCAGCAGTTCGGCCAGCAGCCGGGAATCCAGCGACAGGGCCGCCGCCCGCCGTTCGGCGAGGGGGGAGTCGCCCTCGTAGAGGTACTGCCCGACGTAACCGAAGAGCAGGGAGCGGGCGAACGGGGACGGTTCGGGGGTGGTGACCTCCACCACCCGGACCCGGCGTGCCTCGATGTCGGAGAGCAGCTCGACCAGCCCCGGTACGTCGAAGACGTCCTGGAGGCACTCGCGCACCGCCTCCAGCAGGATGGGGAACGATCCGAACTCGCTCGCGACCGACAGCAGCTGGTGGGCCCGCTGCCGCTGCTGCCACAGCGGGGTGCGCCGGTCCGGGCGCCGGCGGGGCAGCAGCAGGGCCCGCGCCGCGCACTCCCGGAAGCGGGAGGCGAACAGCGCCGAACCACCGACGGCGTCGGTGACCAGCCCCTCGATCTCCCCGGCGTCGAACAGCACCTCCTCCGCCCCGACCGGTGCCGTCTGCGACCCTCCGGCACCGGCCCCGTGGTGTTCCTCGGACCAGCCGTACGGGTCGGGCAGGTCCGCGGCCGGATCGGTGTCGGGAAGACGCAGCACGATGCCGTCATCGGCATGCATCACCTGGGCGTCCAGCCCGTACCGCTCGGAGAGCCGGGTGGCGAGGGCCAGCGCCCAGGGAGCGTGCACCTGCGCCCCGAAGGGGGAGTGCAGCACGACCCGCCAGTCGCCCAGTTCGTCACGGAACCGCTCGACCACCACCGTCCGGTCGTCCGGCACGTGACCGCAGGCCTCCCGCTGCTCCCGCAGGTGGGCGAGGAGGTTGTCCACCGCCCTGCCGTCCAGCCCCGCTCGCGCCAGGCGTTCGGCCGCCGCCGCCGGTTCCAGGTGGTTCACCTCGCGGAGGAAGGCCCCCAGGGCGCGGCCCAGCTCCAGCGGCCGGCCCAGCTGGTCCCCCTTCCAGAAGGGCAGGCGCGCGGGGGTGCCGGGAGCCGGGGAGACCAGCACTCGGTCGCGGGTGATGTCCTCGATCCGCCAGGAGGTGGTGCCCAGGGTGAAGACGTCGCCCACCCGGGACTCGTAGACCATCTCCTCGTCCAGCTCGCCCACCCGGGTGCCGCCGCGCGAGGGGTCGCCCCCGACCAGGAAGACCCCGAACAGGCCCCGGTCGGGGATGGTGCCGCCGGAGGTCACCGCCAGCCGTTGGGAGCCCGGACGACCGGTGAGGGTGCCCTCCACCCGGTCCCAGATCAGGCGGGGCCGAAGCTCGGCGAAGGCGTCGGAGGGATACCGTCCGGCGAGCATGTCCAGCACGGAGCGGTAGGCGGACTCCGGCAGTGAGGCGAAGGGCGCCGCCCGCCGGACGGTGGTCAGCAACTCGTCCACGCCCCGGGTGTCCATCGCGGTCATCGCCACGATCTGCTGGGCCAGCACGTCCAGCGGGTTGGCCGGTACCCGCAGCGCCTCGATGGCCCCCTCCCTCATGCGCTCGGTCACCACGGCGGACTGGATCAGGTCCCCCCGGTACTTGGGCAGGATGACGCCCGCCGAGACGGCCCCCACACTGTGGCCGGCCCGCCCCACCCGCTGCAGTCCGGAGGCCACCGAGGGCGGGGACTCCACCTGGATCACCAGGTCCACCGCGCCCATGTCGATGCCCAGCTCCAGGCTGGAGGTGGCGACCACGGCCGGGAGCAGCCCCGCCTTGAGCTCCTCCTCCACCCGGGCCCGCTGTTCCTTGGAGACCGAACCGTGGTGGGCGCGGGCCAGTACGGCGGGGGCCCCGCGGCTCGCCCCGGAACCCCCCATCAGCTCGGCCGGGCCGTGCTCCTCGGCGAGCGGCTCGTCGGCCCGCCGCTCGGCGGCGATCTCGTTGAGCCGGTTGCACAGCCGCTCGGCGAGCCGGCGGGAGTTGACGAAGACGATGGTGGAGCGGTGCGCCTCCACCAGGTCGACGATGCGCTCCTCCACCGAGGGCCAGATCGAGGGCCTGCCACCGGTGCCGGGGGAGTCGGGGGCGCCCGGGCCGCCGGGGTCCGAAACCGGCGAGCCACCGAGATCGCCGAGGTCGTCCACCGGGACCTGCACCGACAGGCGGAACTCCTTGTGGGCCGGGGGCTGCACGATCCGCGCCCCGCCCCGGGGGGACAGGAAGCGGGCGACCTCGTCGACCGGGCGCACGGTGGCCGACAGCCCGATGCGCCTCGCCGGCCTGTCCGGCAACTCGTCCAGACGCTCCAGGGAGAGCGCCAGGTGGGCCCCGCGCTTGGTGCCCGCCACCGCGTGCACCTCGTCGAGGATCACCGTCTCCACCCCGGCCAACGACTCCCGGGCGCCGGAGGTCAGCAGCAGGAAGAGCGACTCGGGAGTGGTGATGAGGATGTCCGGGGGCCGGCGGGCCATGGCCCGCCGCTCGGCTGCCGGGGTGTCCCCGGAGCGGATGCCGACCCGCACCTCCGGCTCGGGGAGACCGAGCCGGAGGGCCTCCTGTCGGATGCCGGTCAGCGGACTGCGCAGGTTGCGCTCCACGTCCACGGCGAGCGCCTTGAGCGGGGAGACGTACAACACGCGGCAGCGCCGGATGGGGTCGGCGGGGGGCGGTTGACCCGCCAGCCCGTCGAGCGCCGAGAGGAACGCGGCGAGTGTCTTGCCGGAGCCGGTGGGGGCGACCACCAGGGCGTCGGAGCCGGCGGCGATCGCCTCCCAGGCACCGGCCTGGGCCGGGGTGGGGGAGTGGAACGCGCGCCGGAACCAGGACCGGGTGGCGGGGGAGAAGAGGTCGAGTGCCCCCATCGTGTCCGCGCCGCCCGTCCCGGGGA
>NZ_VKHT01000383.1 GCF_014141535.1 Streptomyces alkaliphilus
CCCCCGCGCGCTCCCCGCGCGCTCCCCGCGTTCTTCCCGTGCCAACCGGAGTGGACAGATCACCGATGACAAAGCCCAACGGATGGAAAGTGCTCGCCCCCGGTCGGGAGGCCGAGCTGGTTCTCGCCGTCGACTTCGCCACCACGGGTCGGTCCGACTCGAGCTTCTCGGACCTCATCCCGCACCTGGCACCGGAGTTCACGGTGTGGGAGACCAGGCAACCAACCGCCGTGAGCGGGAGGCCGACGAAGGACCACCTCACGCTGTGGGTCGAGGAGGTCGCCGCCGCCGGCCGTCCGGTGCGGGCGGTGCTCGGCTACTGCGCCGGCGGCCTGTTCGCCGGGGAGCTCGCCACCCGGATCTCCGCCCTGCAGGCCGGGGCGCCCCGGCTCGTGGTCTTCGACCCGGAGGTGCCCTCCCCGTCGAGCCTCCACCGCGACTTCGCCGCCATGATGGAACAGTTCGCCTCGGTCCTCTCCCCCGAGGAGGTGGCGGCCGCGCAGCGGGAAGGTGCCGCGGCCCGGGCCGAAGCCGCGGACTTCGCCGCCTACGGTGAGGAACTCGGCCGGATCTTCGGGGAGCGGGCCGGCGCGGCGTTCGCCCGGGAGGAGCTCGACACGGAGCTGCTGGACGAGTTCGTCGCGGTGTTCCGGTCCTTCGTGTCCTACCTGAACGCGGCGCGACAGATCGACCCGGTTGCCGCCTGGCTCACCGCGATCGCGGTGAGCTCCCGCGAGCCCACCGAATGGGCCGCGTCGGCCGAGCGGTCCGTCACCGTGCCCGTCCACCACGGGACGCGGGTCAGGACGTGCCGGCCATGGTGCGGTCGACCCGCGCGCGGGGCCGGCTCGAACCGATCAGGGCGCCGACCGTCATCACGCACCGGTCCCCGTCCCAGGTCTGTCCGGACACGAAGACGTTGTTGGCCATCAGCCGATCGATGCGGGCCACGTGGCGCAGCACGGCGCCGGGGCGCACCTCCCCGGTGAAGCGGCAGTCCCGGAACGCCGCGGCCACCGGCACGCCCTCCGCGGTGCCGGTGGACAACCACAGCAACACCGAGGACTGGCCGAAGGACTCCAGCATCAGGGTCCGGGGGTACGTGTAGCGCGACAGGGGCAGGCCCTCGGCCATCCCTCCGTAGCAGGGCTCCGAGCCGGAGACCGCCTTGACGGTGGTGATCAGCCGCCCCGGGTCGAGTGCCTCCACCCGGTCCACCAGGAGCATCGGGTGACGCACCGGCAGCAGGTCCAGGATCCCGGTGTAGTCGGGTCCCGGGGACAGGGGTGTCGGGGACACGGGTGCCGGGATGGAAGGCCCACCCGCCGGTGGCGACCCCTCGGCGGCCTCGCGGTTCCCGAGCACCATCCTCACCTCCGCGACCGGTGTTCCGTCGTGGCGGACGCCGTCGGCGGTCACCGACCACCGACCGACGCCGATGGCCTTCACCGTGACGTCCAGGCGGATCTCGTCACCCCCCTGCATCGGCGCCAGCCAGCGCCCGGAGCGGACCTCGACCGGGTTCAACGGCTCGTCCGCGCCGAGGAGGGTGGTGGTCGCCTGGCGGAGCGCCTCCAGCACGAACACCGCGGGCAGCAGCGTCAGGCCCGGGAAGTGCCCCGCCATGTACGGGTCCCCGGGGTCGACGGTCTTGTGGGCCAGGAACCGGAGGACCGGCCCCTCGGCCAGCACCTCGATCCGGTCCACCGCGCGCAACGGCGTCGCGAAGGTGTGGCGGTCGGGGGACGGACCGGCGACGTCCGGCGACGCGGTCCGCGCGGACCCCGGGGAGGGCGAAGGAGAGAAGGAGGGGACCCCGCTCACACGAACCACACCTGGTCGTACCGCGGCCAGCGCCCCGCCAGCTCGGCCGGGGCGAGGCAGGTGGTCCCCGTGACGAGTCGCTCCGGGGCGAACCCGAGCGCCGTCACGGCGTCCCGGTCCACGAGGACCTCGAAGCCCTCGGCGACCAGATCGCGCACCGAACCCCGATAATCCGGCAGCGTGTCGAGCACCATCGTGCCCAGCCGCACCGACGGCCGGTAGATGTCCTCCTCGACGGCCATGGTCACCGCCGCGCCGCGCAGCGCGACGTCCATCCGCTCGAACTGACCGTGCAGGTCGAGCAGCCCGTACAGGGCGTGGAAGAACTGTGCCTCGACCGCGCCGCGGTAGGCGCGGTCGAGGACGCACAGCACGCTCGGACCGGGTCCGGTGCGGGCGGTGGTGGTCATCAGGCCCCTCCGAGGTAGAGAGTCTGCCGGGCTCCGACGACGGTCGTGGCCAGCCTGAGCGGGGACCGGTGCCGAACCTGCGGGATGTGGTGGGTGGCGCCGCGTTCCTCGGTGCACGCGGTGCACGCGATCCACGCGAAGCGGCCCCGGCCGTCGGCGATCATCCGCCGGACGATCGCCGAGGGCGAGGGGTAGTGCCCCTCGGGGTCGCGGGTGTTCGGCAGCTTGGTGTCCCCGAAGGTGTCCTGCGTCATCATCGTGGCGTAGCCGCAGGCCCACACGCGCACCGAACCCCCCTTGTCCAGCACCGCCTGCGAGAGCCGCAGGGCCGAGGTCACCACGTCGCCGGAGTGCGGGGCCGCCGTGAGGATCAACAGCAGGTCCCACAGACGACGTTCCATCCCGCCGGCCATCAGTGCCACACCCCCCGGCAGTCCTCCTCGGTCAGCGCCGCGGCGGCGGCATCCATGCCGACGAGCCTCACGTGCGGCGACAGAGTCGTGCCGTCGAGCGCGCGCTGCGCCGCCGAGAAGTCGTCCACGAGGATCTCGGCCCCGGCCGCGGCCAATCGCTCGACCTCGGGGGTGCCGGTGCCCACGGCGCTGAACACGCCGTCCTCGATGAGGAAGACCCGAACCCGGTGGCCGGCTTCGGCGAGCGCCACGCCGTCCAGGAGGAAGGCGCCCGCGTCGGGTCCCGCCCAGTTCCCCTTGCTCTCGATCAGGAAATAGGACGCGGTCCCCTCGGGAGGGGCCGTCCGCGCGTCCATCACCCGCCCAGCTTCCGGTTCAGCAGATCCAGGACATCGGGGAACCTGCGCACCGTGCCGAGCTCCTCCTCGGGAATCCTGATCCGGTACCGCTGCTCGAGCGTGACCGCGAGTTCCAGCGCCACCACCGAGTCGACTCCCAGCTCCTCGATGAGGAGCACCTCATCGGTCAGCTCCGACGGCTCGACGTCCAGCGTGTCCGCCACCAGCTCCCGAAGTTCCGCCACGTCCAGTGTGGTTTCGACACTCACCGGAATTCCCTTTCCTCGGGCCGTTCGCGCGGTTTCCCGTCGATTTTCGCTTCCGTTTTTCCGGAGCACACGGAACCGCGTCGATCTTCACCGATGCTATGGCAGCGGATCGAGGAAAAGGAGGTGCCCGCCGCTTTACTGCAGGTACTTGCAAGGGCCGCGGAACCCGGCCTTCCCGAACGCATCCTGATGGCTGTCGGCAATGGTTTCGCGTTACCCGGAGGAGCGAGGTGCACCGGTGACGGTCGTGGTCACGGGACTGGGCGCGGTGAGCTGTTTCGGCAGTGGGACCGCCGCGCTGTGGGAGGGCCTGCTCCGAGCGGAACGGCGACCGGTGTCCGCGCCGGAAACCTGCGGCCTGCCGACCCGGCCGCCCCTGTACGCGGCACCCGATCCGGTCCTCCACTCCCCCGCTCCCGGCACACCCGGCGGCGAACCGGTCGGGCGGACCGGCGCCCTGCTGGCGACCGCCGTGACGGAGGCAGTCGGGGACGCCGGCCTGACCGCCGGGGAACTGTTCGACGCCGGGCTGACCGTCGGCACCTCGCTCGGCGACATCGACCTGGCGGAGACCCCCGACACCTCCGCCCGGTACCCCGCCACCCACCGGGTCACCGCCGGGCTCGCCGGCCGGTTCGGCATCGGCGGCCCCGGCCACACCCTTTCCACCGCCTGTTCCGCGGGCGCCTACGCGGTTGCCTGGGGGGCCGAGTTGATCGAGACCGGTCAGGCCGACATCGTCGTCGCCTGCGGCGGGGACGCCTTCTCCAGGGTGGCGATCGGCACGTTGCAGAGGTTCGGGTTGGTGGACCCGGAGTGCTGCCGCCCCTTCGACGTCGATCGCGCCGGCATGGTCACCGGTGAGGGCGCCGCCGCCGTGGTGCTGGAGTCCGCCGGGTCCGCCCGGCGCCGGGGCGCCCGCCCGCGCGCCGCGCTCGCGGGGCACGGCTGGAGTTGCGACGCCCACCACCCGATGGCCCCCGAGCCGTCCGGCGGGCAACTGGGCCGCTCGGTCACCCGCGCGCTGGACGGCACCGGGGAGGTCCCGGGCGCCGTCGTCCTGCACCGCGCCGGGGTGGCGGGCAACGACGCGGTGGAGGCCGACGCCGTCGGCCGGGCGGTGGAGGCCGTCGGCGGCACCGCCGCCGAGGTGGCCGGATACGCGCCGAAGGCCGTGATGGGCCACACGGCGGGCGCCGCCGGGGTGTTCGGCTGCGTGATCGCCACCCTGATCCTGCGCCACGGCGTGGTCCCTCCCAACGCGCACGTCAACACTCCCGACCCCGGGTGCCCCCTGGGGGTCCCACTGGGAGGGCC
>NZ_VKHT01000384.1 GCF_014141535.1 Streptomyces alkaliphilus
CAGTCGCGCTCGCCGGGGGCGGCGGGGGGATCGAGGTCGGCCGGTTCCCCGGCGGAGGCGCCCCGGCCCGAGCCCTCGCCCGCGACCGGGGCACCGACGCCGTCGGTGGCGGCCGCCGCGCCGGTGACCGTCCCGGCCCGCTTCGCGGCGGTGCTCCTCTCCCCGGTCTCCCCGGTCTTCCCGGTTGTCTCCGTCGCCCCCACGGATTCGGCCGGCTCCCCGTTCCCGTCGCTCCCCGCGGCCCCGGCGGTGCCGGCGGCGTTCCCGGTCGCGTCGGTGCCGTCCGTCGTTCCGCCGTCGCGGTCCGGCTCCACGACCTCCTCGCGGCCGGGCCGCAGGCGGGCGGAGAGCACGAACCAGGCGACCGCCAGCAGGAAGACGACCAACGCGGTCCAGTTGTTCAGGCGCAGACCGAGGAACTCGTGGGCCTCGTCGATCCGCAGGTACTCGATCCAGAAGCGTCCCGCCGTGTAGCCGGCGACGTACAGCGCGAACGCGCGCCCGTGGCCGAGTCGGAAGCGCCGGTCCGCCCAGATCACCAGCAGGCCCAGCCCCAGGCACCACAGGGATTCGTAGAGGAAGGTGGGGTGGAAGGTACCGGTGTCGCGGGCGTTGTCGATCTCCAGGGCCCAGGGCAGGTCGGTGGCCCGCCCGTACAATTCCTGGTTGAACCAGTTGCCCCACCGTCCGATGGCCTGGGCGAAGGCGATCCCCGGTGCCACCGCGTCGGCGAAGGGGGGGAGCGCGATGCCCCGCCGCCGGCAGGCGATCCAGGCCCCCAGCGCCCCTCCCGCGATGGCGCCCCAGATCCCGATGCCGCCGTCCCAGATGCGGACGGCGTCCCACGGGTCCCGTCCCTCGCCGAAGTACAGCTGATAGTCCGTGGCCACGTGGTACACCCGGGCGCCGACCAGGCCGAAGGGCACCGCCCACACCATCACGTCGGCGACCGTACCGGGCTTTCCGCCGCGCGCCACCCAGCGCCGGCCGCCGAGCCAGCCGGCGACGAAGACGCCGAGGATGATGCACACCGCGTAGGCGCGCAGGGGAAACGGCCCGAGCTGGATCTCGCTCGTGCCGGGGCTGGGAATGGAGGCGAGGATGTCCATGGTGGGGCCGAGGCTACCCTGTCCGCCGCGGTCCCCGGTGCGTGCGGTGTGCGGTGCGCACCATCCGTCCGGGACGGTGCGCGACGGACGCCGGCCCCGCACCCACCGGCGGTTCCGACGACGCAGGTGGGTGGGGCCGGACCCGGGTCATTCGCCGGCGATCTCCTCCACGAGTTCCCGCAGCCGCTCGACGGTCAGCGGGTCGGAGGGGTCACCGTAGACGCTCTCGCCGTTGAGCAGGACGGTGGGGGTGGCGCCGTACTCGGAGTCCCGGAAGGCCGCGTTGGTGCGGGCCACCCGGTCGGCGTGGGTCTCCCCCAGCACGCAGTCCCGGAACCCCTCGGTGTCCAGCCCGTCGATCCGAGCGGCCAACCCGATGAGGGTCTCCCGGTCGGCGAACGCGTCGGTGCGTTCGGCGGGCTGCTCCTCGAAGAGCAGATCGTGGTACTCGGAGAACCGACCGGCGTCCTCCGCGCAGATCACGGCGTTGGCCGCGCGGGTGGAGCCCTGGCCACCGAGACCGTCGTCGATGATGGTGACCAGGTGGTACTCGGTGCGCAGCTTCCCCTCCCCCTGGAGGTCACGGATGGTGTCCTTGTAGTACGTCTCGAACTGCGCGCACGCCGGACAGCGGAAGTCCTCGTAGACGGTGAGGGTCGCCGGGGCGCCCGCCGGGCCCTGCGCGATCGGCTCGGAGGGCGGGCCGTCGGTGCCGCGGTCGCTCCCGGTGTTGCCCGCCGCGAGACCGATGCCGCCCACCACGGCCAGGGTCGCGACGGAGATCCCCAACACCTTGAGAGTCCGTCGGCGCTTCTCGGCCGCCTGCTCGCGGGCCCGTTCCTCCGCCAGCCGCTCGCGGGCGCTGCGCTCGCCCGTCCGGTTCTTCTCGCTCATGCCCTGCGTCAACGAGCGGGGGGCGCGACGGACACGGACCTCTCCCACCCCGTCCCCCGTGCGGGTGTCGTGCCCGGTGTCGCCCCGCTCGGCCGCCTAGCCTGGATGGTGATGATCCCACCGCGTGCGCGTTCCTTCTTCCCGGTTGTCCCCCCGGTCGACCCTCCGACCGTTCCCCCGGCCGTTCCTCCGGGGCCCCCGGGGCCCCCGGTCGCACGCCGTGACGGGGCCGAGGGCCCCGGGGACCCGGATGACGGAGCGGGCCGCGCCGCCCGGGCCCGGCGGGCGAGCCGGCACGACGCGGTGGCCGCCCTCGCGGCGTTCGCGCTCTTCGCCGTGGCCGCCGTGGTCGGGGCGGCGATCAACGAGGACAACCGGCTGACCCTTCGATGGCCTCCTCTCTACGCCGATTGGGAGCCGCACCTCGGCCCCGGGACCGTGCCGACCCTGCTGATCGCCGTCCTGGTGGTGGCCCGGGGGCCGGCCCTGGCCCGCCGACTCCCCTGGCGGGGTCTGCTGTGGACGGGGTGGGGCGCCTCCCTCGCCTGGACCTTCTCCCTGGCGATGATCGACGGCTGGGAGCGCGGCGTGGTCGACCGGCTCACCGGGCGGCACGAGTACCTGGCGGCGGTGGACCGGGTGGACGACCTCGGGCGGTTCCTGACCACCTTCGCCGACCACGTCCCCCTCGACTCCCCGGACAACTGGCCGGTGCACGTGGCCGGACACCCTCCGGGGGCGCTGCTGACCTTCGTGGGACTGGACCGGATCGGCGCCGGCGGAGGCGTGTGGGGGGCGGTGTTCATCCTGCTGGTGGGCGCCACGACGGTGCCCGCCGTGCTGGTCACGGTCCGTGCGCTGGCCGGGGCCCCGATGGCCCGCCGGGTGGCGCCGTTCGTCGTGCTGTTGCCCGCGGCCGTGTGGATGGGGGTCTCGGCGGACGCCTACTTCGCGGCGGTCGCGGCCTGGGGGGTGGCGCTGCTCGCCCTGGCCGCCCGCGGGGCGACCCGCCGACCGGGCCTCGCCGCGTTCGGGGCGGGGCTGCTGTTCGGTTGGATGTTCTTCCTTTCCTACGGGCTGGTGCTGATGGCACCCATCGCCCTGGCGGTGCTGCTCCTGACCCGCTCCGTGCGACCGGTCCTCCCCGCGCTGGCGGGGATGGCGGTCGTGGTCCTGGCCTTCCTCGCCGGCGGTTTCTGGTGGTGGGAGGGGTACCAGGCAGTGGTGGAGCGGTACCACCAGGGCGCGGCACGGCTGCGTCCCCAGGGCTACTTCGTGTGGGCGAACCTGGCCGTCCTGGCGGTGACGGTGGGCCCGGCGGGGATCGCCGGACTGCGGCGGGCGGTGGTCGCCGGCGCGGGGTGGACACGCGGCCTCGTGCGCCGGGGACGCACGACGCGCGTCACGGCCGATCGCGGTCCCCGGGGCGGCGTCCCCGGTTCCGTCATGGCGTCCGTCCGCCTCTCCTTCCCCATCGCGCCCGGGGTGTCCCCGGCGGTCGGGAAAAGCCGTTGCGGCACCTCCTCCCCGGCGGCGGAATCGCCCCGCTCCCTCGCGGGGCGGGAGGGCCCCGGACGGGGAGGGAGCGGAACGCCGGAGGGCGCGGGACCGCTGGTGGTGCTGGTCCTCGCGGCGGCGATGGCGGTGCTGGCCGCGACGATGTCGGGGATGAGCAAGGCGGAGACCGAACGGATCTGGCTGCCCTTCGTGATGTGGCTGATCCCGGCCGCCGCCCTCCTCCCCGACCGGTGGGCGCGGTGGTGGCTGCCCGCGCAGGCGGCGACCGCCGTGGCGGTCAACCACCTGCTGCTCACCGGCTGGTGAGACCGGACGGTCTCACTCCCCCGCCCGCAGGAGCAGGAAGGGACGGTCCGCCACCCGCCACTCCTCCACCGGTCGCCACCCGGTCCGCTCGGCGTTCTCCCGCAGCGCGGCGGTGCCCACCCGGGCCCAGGGGAAGACCGGACCGGCCGCGCCGTTCCCGTTGTCCAGCCGGGCGGGCCCCCGCTCGTCGATCTGGTCGGGAGCGGCCTCGACGACCAGCCGGGCGCCGGGCGCGGCCACCTCCCGCACACGGCGCAGGAGACGGACCGGGTCACCGCCGATCCCGATGTTTCCGTCGAGCAGCAGCACGCCGCCCCAGCGCCCCTCGGCGGGCAGGGGGTCGAAGACCGAGGCCAGAAGGGCGGTGCCGCCGCCACGGCGGGTGCGCTCCACGGCGCTGCGGGCGACATCGATGCCCAGCGCCGGACGACCCCGCCGGGCGAGTTCGCAGACCATCCGGCCGGGACCGCATCCGACGTCCAGCACACTGCCCCGACAGCGACGCAGCACCGAACGGTCGGCCTCGTCGGGGCCGGAGCACCAGCGTTCGACGTCCAGGGGCAGGAGCCCACCGTCGGGTCCGCGCAGATAGAGCGGCCCGGAGCCGGCACGCAGGGCCTCGGCGTAGAGGTCACCGGACCAGGTGCGTCCGGCGGGCCGCGTGCCGCGTCGCGGTGTGAGGGGGTGGGCGGCGCGATGCCCACCCCTTTTGTATTCTT
>NZ_VKHT01000385.1 GCF_014141535.1 Streptomyces alkaliphilus
CTTCCTGCCCTCCCCCACCGCGACGACGTGACGGCGGGCCCCCGACTCCGTCCCCTCCGCCGGGAAACATCGGGCGGAAAACGAGATGTCCCGGAGGCCGGTGTCGGGACAGACTTCTCCCATGGTGACCGACATGCCCCGGTCACCGCAGGAGAGGGCCCTGCACCATGTCACGTCCCTGTCCTCGGGAGACCCGCTGGACCCCCGCCTGCGGTTGACGATGAACTTCCACCCCGACCGGATGGTGACCGGCCGACCGATCCTGCTCCGCATGGCGAGGGACGGGGTCTACCACTCCCAGTTCGTGACCGGCACCGGCAACGGCGGCCTGACCGCCCATCCGGGCGGGGACCGTTGGCTGTGGGAGAGCCGTATGTTCGCGGGAGCCTATGACCGGGCGGCTCCCCGGGAGCGTCCCGTCTACGGCGCGCTGAACTTCCGACGGAACCCCGCCGGCGGAGCGCCCCGGTTCGGCTCCTCGTACTTCAGGCTCACCTCCGATGTCCTCCGGCGGGCCACGTTCTGTTATCCGGACAGCTCCACCGGGCCCTCGGCCTTCGGCGTGGCGTCCCGCTTCTCCCTCATCGAATTGGCCGAGGCCCACAGTGTCGACGCCCTGGACGGGCACGTCGAGGCACAGATCCACGGCACCGTCGACCTCACCCGGGATGTCGAGGCGCTGGTTCTCGACGCCTGTTACCGGGGCACGGCCGTGGAGGAGGACGCCCGTCGACTCCCGTGTCCGGTCGAATGGCACCCCGGCTTCCGCCTCGACGTGGACCACCTGCGACGGCACCCGGAGTACCGGGGACAGCGGTACGTGGACCTCGGCGTCGCCATCGCGGTCGACGGCCGGCTCGACCCGGCGGTGATCGGGGACGCCGTTCGAGCGGGCCGTCACCACCCGCAGGAACTCAAGAGGGTCTGGCACTGCCTCGCCCGTTTCGGCGCCCCGCCGGTCGGGGGCCCGTAGGGGTCCCGACCGGCCACCGGGGTCCTCACGCCGTCTCTTCCGGACCACCCTCCTCCCGCGCGGACGCGCCGAAGGGGCCGGTTTCCCCCTTGGTGTCGACCCGACCCACCGCTTCGGAGCCGGTCGTCAACGCCTCACACGCGCTCTGCCACGCGGAGGAATCGGGGTGAAGCCGGGTGTGGAGGTATGCGGCGGTGAGTCGGGCGAGGGCGGCGACCCGCTCGGGATTCTCGTCTGTGGTCTCGGCGGCGTCGTATCCGGCGATCCCGCCGAGTCCGTGTTCCGCGTCGAACAGGGTGAGCAGGGACTTGGGTCCGGGAGCGAGGGTGTAGGGGTCGGCGTGCCAGTCCGGTCCCATGTCCGTGAAGTGGTGGGGGTCGTCCTTGTCCCCGATGACGACCAGCGCGGGTGTGGTCATGGTGGAGAAATCGACGGCGCCGATGATCGGCCACCGCTCCGCCATGGGCCCATTGAAGACGTCGCCTCCCCTGCCGGGTGCGGCGAGCAGTACCCCGGCCCCGATCCGGGGTTCGAGGAGGTGGACCGTTTCCCCGCCGGCGGGGTCGTGAAGCCCGGCGCCCAGCAGGAGCGCGGCGGTGAAACCTCCGAGGGAGTGCCCGGCGAGGGCGACCCTGGTGTGGTCGATCCGTCCCGCGAGCCCGGGCACGGTGCGCTCTATCATGTCGAGCCGGTCGAGGATGTGGCTCATGTCCTCGGCTCGGGATCGCCAGAAGTCGGGGGCGCCGGGCGCGCCGGCGACCAGGTGGCTCAGCGTCCTGGAGGTGAGGTGGGTGGGTTGCAGGACGACGAATCCCCGGGCGGCCCAGAGGTTGGCGAGTGGCGCGTAGCCGTTGAGCGAGGAGAGGTTGTTCGAGGGGCCGTGCCCGTGGGAGAGGAGGATGACGGGTAGATCGGTTCCGGTGGCGGGTGCGGAGACACGCACCCGGAGGTCCACGGGACGTCCCGGCACGGGTAGGACGACGGGAGCGAAGGACAGGACCGGGACGGGCACGCCCCTCGCATCGACGCTGGTGGGTGTACTCACAACAGGGGTCCCCTTCCGGTGGTACCCGTCACCCGTCGGCATCCCGGGGCCGATGGCGGGCAACGTGGGCAAGGCGGGCAGGAGCGTTCCGTTCCCGTCCGACAGGAAAACGGAGCATTGCTCCACTTAATATTCGGAGCACTGCTCCGCTTTGTCAATCGGCGTGGAGGGAATGCCTGATGGCCACCGACAGTCCTGCCGGGGAACCGCCGCCCGGGGGCACACGGGTCGACGCCCGGCGCAACCGGCAGGCGGTGCTCGACGCCGCTGCCGAGGTGTTCGTCACCTCCGGCGTCGACGCGCCGATCCGCCGGATCGCGGCCCGGGCGGGCGTCGGCATGGCCACGATCTACCGCCACTTCCCGACCCGGGCGGATCTCGTCACAGCCGTCTACCGCCACCAGATCGAGGCGTGCGCCGAAGCCGGCCCCCGTCTGCTGGCCGATGCCGACTCCCCGTTCGACGCCTTGCGCCAGTGGATCGACCTCTTCGTGGACTTCCTCGTCACCAAGCACGGGCTGGCCGATGCCCTGCGGTCCGATGACGACCGCTTCGCCGCGTTGCACTCCTACTTCCTCGATCGCCTGCTCCCCGTCTGCGGCCAACTGCTCGACGCCGCGGTCGAGGCCGGCGACATCGAAGCCGGCACCCAGCCGTACGAGCTGATGCGCGGCATCGGCAACCTCTGCATCGGACACGAGAACGACCCCCGCTACGATCCCCGACGTCTCATCGCTCTTCTGCTCCAAGGGCTCCGGTGACCTTTTCAACAGTGTGGATGAGGTCGGTCAACCCGGGTTCCTCCACGGGGAAATGACCGCATTCGCGGAGCGGGACGAGTTCCACGGGAGCCGCGATCCGTTGGAGCCAACGGGTGCTGATTCCCATCGGGGTCCAGGCGTCACGAGTGGGGTGGGCCAGGATGAGGGGAGTGTGCATCCGCTCCGGTGGAATGTGTCGGTACGTCATGTACGAGGCGAGGAGCCCCAGGGGCACCTCCACCCCTCCGCCACGGCGGCCCGGCGCACCCGGATCTCCCGCAGGTACGGGAAGTCGGCGGTCCACGCGCCGTCGTCCCCCGGCGCGGGAAGGTTGCGCCACCACAGGTGGGTCAGCCGCTCCGGAACGAGGAGGGTGATCAACTCCTCCGGCCGGTGGGTGCCGACGAGCTGCACCCGCGCCCGGCCCCCGAGGCCGCGCAGCAGCCGCAGGTGCTTTGGGGTGTGGACGCTGACGTACAGGTCCTCTTCGTCGAGGTCGGCCAGGATCTCCCGGGCGTAGCGCTCGGCGTCGAAGTGGTGCCAGTTCCAGGCCAGTTGGCGGCGCAGCCAGAGCGAGGGGTGGTGCCGGTAGCGGGCCAGGAGCGGCAGGGCGGCGTCGGTGCCGATCCTCAGCGCGGTGACCACCACCGCGCCCGCCTCATCGTCCGTCAGCCCTTCCGGGCCGGGCAGCAGCCCGAGGAGCAGCGTCCCGCCGTGGTGGGCCAGGAACCTCGCCTGTCGCAGGTCGGCGGGGGGCAGCAGGCGGGCCGCGGTGTCGGTCACCCGCCGGCGCATGCCGGGGTCGGCGTCGGCGGCCCGGTGCCAGCGGGTGACGAACAGTTCGATGTCGGTGCGGGACATCGGCGCGAGGGAGAGTTCCGCGAAGCCGCGTGCCGCGACACGGTCGGCGAGCCAGTCCTCCCGGACGGCGGAGGGGCGGGCGGTGACCACCCAGGGGTTGCCGGGGTCGGCGGCCATGAGGTCGCGGATCCAGCGCCGGACGGTCTCCCGGTCGCGTTCGGGGACCTCGTCCACGCCGTCCACCAGCAGCAGCGCCCGGCCGGCGGTCAGGACCCGGTCGGCCCAGCCGTCCGGTTGGGCGGCGGCGAGCGGGCTGCCCACGGCGTGCGCGAAGCGGTCGGGGGTGGGTGGCCGGCCGTCGACCCCCACGCGGCGCAGCGGCAGCACGAACGGCACCCGGCCGACGAGGTGGTCGAGACCGGGCGGGTGGTCGCGCGGGGGCCCGAGGTGGGTGCGGGCGGCGGTGACGGCGAGCCACTGCACGAGGGTGCTCTTGCCCGACCCGGCGACGCCGCGCAGCAGCACCCGTTCCCGGCCGGCGAGGGCGTCCTCGGCCCGCAGCACGAGGCCGGACGGATCCACGGAACCGCCGGAACCACCGGCACCGGCCGGGGCCGTCGGGTCGGCGGAGTCCGGCCCCGTCTCCGGGGTGGTGACCTCCAGCGGCACGTACGCGGCGTCCAGCGGCCATTCGTGTCCGTGGCCGATGTCCAGGCCGTGGATGGTCAGTTCGCCGTGCCGGGCGATGACGCGGTCGGCCCAGCGGCGTTCGAAGGCGGCGTCCTCCGCGTGCCGGTCGCCGAGCCGTTCCATCAGCAGGTCCGTGGTCGTGGCCAGGCGGTGCAGCATCCGGGTCTGTTCCACCCGGGCGCGGGCGGCGAAGGTCGAGCGGGTGGTGAAGAAGTGCAGGACGTGGACGCAGCAGGTGTGCAGCAGGGAGTCCCAGCGGGCGTCGACGTCGGC
>NZ_VKHT01000386.1 GCF_014141535.1 Streptomyces alkaliphilus
CCCCCGCCCTCCCGGGGCCCCCGGTTCGGGAGGCGTGCCCCGGACGGTCGGCGCGCCCCGCGTCACCACGGGCTTCCGAGCAACCCGAGCAACCCGAGCAAGGAGTCGACCGCGTGCTGACCGTGGACTTCACCCGTTTCCCGCTCGCCCCCGGCGACCGTGTGCTGGACCTGGGCTGCGGCGCGGGCCGGCACGCCTTCGAGTGCTACCGGCGCGGTGCCCGGGTCGTGGCGCTGGACCGCAACGGTGAGGAGATCCGGGAGGTCGCCCGCTGGTTCGCGGCCATGCGGGAGGCCGGGGAGGCACCCCCCGGGGCCTCGGCCACGGCGATCGAGGGTGACGCCCTGGCCCTGCCCTTCCCCGACGAGAGCTTCGACGTCGTCATCATCTCCGAGGTGATGGAGCACATCCACGACGACATCGGAGTGCTCGCCGAGATGGTCCGCGTCCTGCGGCCGGGCGGTCGGATCGCGATCACCGTCCCCCGGTACGGGCCCGAGCGGATCTGCTGGGCGCTCTCCGACGAGTACCACGAGGTGGAGGGCGGACACATCCGCATCTACCGGGCCCGGGATCTGCTGCGACGGATCCGGGCCGCCGGCCTGCGCCCGTACGGCACCCATCACGCGCACGCCCTGCACTCGCCGTACTGGTGGCTCAAGTGCGCCTTCGGCGTGAACAACGACCGCGCGCTGCCCGTACGGGCGTACCACAAGCTGCTGGTCTGGGACATCATGAAGAAGCCGCTGGCCACCCGGATCGCCGAACGGACCCTGGACCCCCTCATCGGCAAGAGCTTCGTCGCCTACGCCGTCAAACCCCGCGTCGCCGTCCCGGCCCCCGCGCGCCCCGACACCGGGAGCGCGGGGAAGGTCACCGGCGCGGCCGACCCGGCGGGCGCGGCGGCCGGCACGTGAGGGCCGCCGAGGAACTCCCCGACCGGCTCGAACGGCTCGCGCTGCCCGGCGTGCTCACCGCGGAGGAGGCCGCCCGCACCACCGCCGGGCTGGTCGCCCTGCAACGCCCGGACGGCGCGATCCCCTGGTTCCGCGGCCACCACCTCGACCCGTGGGACCACGTCGAGGCGGCCATGGCGCTGGACACCGCCGGGGAGCACGACCGCGCGGCCGCCGCCTACCGGTGGCTCGCCCGCCACCAGTTGCCCGACGGCTCGTGGTACGCCGCCTACGCGGACGGGGACGCCGACCGGGTCACCGACCGTGCCCGGGAGAGCAACTTCTGCGCCTATCCGGCCGTCGGGGTGCTGCACCATCACCTGAGCACCGGCGACGACGCCTTCCGCCGCGAGATGTGGCCGATGGTGGCCGCAGCCGTGGACTTCGTCCTCGGTCTGGCCCGGGAGGACGGCGGGATCGGCTGGAAGCGCGAGGCGGACGGCACCCCCGTGCGCGACGCCCTCCTCACCGGATGCTCCTCCATCCACCACGCCCTGCGCTGCGCGCTGCGCCTGGCCGAGTTGGAGGGGGAGACGCGACCCGAGTGGGAACTGGCCGCCGGCGCCCTGGGACACGCCGTGCGCCGGCACCCCGAGCGCTTTCTGGACAAGTCCCGCTACTCGATGGACTGGTACTACCCGGTTCTGGGCGGCGCCGTCGTCGGCGCGGAGGCCCGGAGTCGACTGGCCTCCCGCTGGGAGGAGTTCGTGGTGCCCGGTCTCGGGGTGCGCTGCGTGGTCCCCAATCCCTGGGTCACCGGGGGGGAGAGCGCGGAACTGGCACTCGCCCTGTGGGTGGCGGGCGAGCCCGGGAGAGCGGAGGAGATCCTGCGCTCCATCGGGCACCTGCGCGCCGGCGACGGCCTCTACTGGACGGGGCGGGTCTACGCCGACCGCGCGGTGTGGCCGGAGGAACTGACCTCCTGGACGGCCGGCGCGGTGCTGCTGGCGGTGGCCGCCCTCACCGGGGACCCGGCCACCCGGGCGGTCTTCGGCGGTGCCGATCTGCCCCACGGCCCGCTGCCCGACTGCTGCCCGGACCGGACGCCCGGTCCCCCGGACCTGCCCGCGCCCCGGGGACACCGCTTCACCGCGGGGGGCGGGCCGGGGGACGGGACCGTGGACGCGACCGGGAACGGCACCGGCCGGGACGGCCCCGAGGGTCCCGGAAGGGCCGTCCCGGCCGGCGCCGGATGACTCCGTGATGATCGTGGGCCGGTCGCGCGGCGTGTTCCGGCGACCGGCGCCCCGCGGCGGGTCTCCGCCGTCGGAAGGTCAGCTGCGGTGGATGTCGGAGGTCTCGTGCAGCACGCCCCGCCGACCGTCCTGCGTCTGCGCCACCAGCGCCTGACCGCGCTGCTCGACCGCCAGGTACCAGGTACCGGGGGTGAGTTCGGCGATCGGGCCGGAGGAACCGTCCTCGGCGTACAGCGGACGCTGCGCCGGCACCGCGAACCAGAAGGGCTGGAAGGAAGGGTTTCCCCCACCGGCCGGCGCGCCCGGCTGCGGCTGACCACCCGGTGCGCCCACCGGTTGCTGCGCGGCCCCGGCCGTCTGCTGCTGCGGGTAGCCGTAACCGGGCTGCGGGTTCTGACCGGGGTGTCCCGGCTGCGGCTGACCGGGCTGTCCCGGCTCACCGAACGGCTGCTGTCCGGCGGGCGGGCCGGCCGGCTTCGGCCCCCCGGTCAGCGGCGCCCGGAGCGCCGGCACCAGCGGCGTGGCCGCGGCGGCGCCCGCCAGCAGCAGCGCGGCGAGGAAACCGAGGATCTTGCCGGGACCGAAGCCGCCGCTCGGGCCACCGATCAGGCCCCAGAACGCGGCCCACAGCGAGGTCACCGCCAGGGCGATGCCCCACTGCTCCGGACGCAGGCCCAGGACGTCGCGCTCCCGCATCGGCTGCGGCATGAAGCGCGAACCGACGATCAGGCCGGCGGCGATGAAGCCCGCCAGGAAGATGGAGGGCAGGACGGGGAAGATGTCGGCGTGCCACCCGCTGACCCCGCCGTACCCGCGGAAGCTGTAATAGTTCAGAAAGGAGGCGATGAACAGCAGGACCGCTGCTCCGATCACCACTGCGTCGCCTCGTGTGAGCGAGCGGTTGTTCACGTCTAGTCCCTCGTCGAAGTCGGTTGTCATCGATCCGTCGGCCCGTCCGCGCTCCGACCGGACCCGGAGTGGTCATGGCCTGATCAGGGCGGTGGCGGGCCCCATGCTACGGATCGGCGCGCGTCGGGTCCCGGGGGGAGGGCGGACTGTTGCCGGGGCGACACGCTTGTGATGCCCCCGTGACGTTGCCCGGTACTGCCCGGGGGGAGGGCCGCGGAAGCGTCTTCGGCCCGGAATTCACCCCGGGCGGCGGGTCGTTCGACCCGCCGGTTCACCCGTCGTGGCGGCGCAGCACCCGCAGCGACCCGGTCGTGGAGACGGGGGAGAAGTCACCCGACTCCACCGCCAGTCGCCAGATCCGGTACGGGGCCTGCCCGCCGTCGGCCGGATCGGGAAACACGTCGTGGATCACCAGCAGGCCCCCCGGGGCCAGTTGGGGCGCCCAGCCCTCCCAGTCGGCGCGGGCGTGCTCGTCGGTGTGCCCGCCGTCGATGAAGACCAGGCCGAACCGGGCGCCCGGCCCCAGCACCCGGGCCACCACCGGCGAGCGGCCCACGACCACCACCACGTGCTCCTCCAGGCCCGGTTCGCGGTCACCGAGGGTCCGCCGCAGGAAGGGCAGGGTGTCGGTCCGGCGCCGCTCGGGCGGCAGTTCCGCGTCGGCGGGGTCCCACAGTTCGGGGTCGTGCCATTCCCAGCCGTACTGCTGTTCCTCGCTGCCCCGGTGGTGATCGACCGTCATCACCACCGTGTCCGCGCGGCGGGCGGCCTCGGCGAGCAGCAGCGTGGAGCGTCCGCAGTAGCTGCCGATCTCCAGCAGTGGCAGGCCCAGACGCACGGCGACCCCCGCCGCCGCGGCGTGCAGGGCCAGCCCCTCGTCCTCGGGCATGAATCCCCGGGCCGCGCGGAAGGCCGCCCACACCTCCGGCGCCGGCGGCCCCGTCTCCGCGTCCCCGGTCAAATCCATGGTCGACGACTCCCGTTCCGTCCGCTCCGCCCGTGGTCCCGATCCGCCCGGCGGGTCGGACGGGCGGTCCGCCCCACTCTGCCGCACACCCGCGTCGCCCCGGCGACCGGGGTCCGTCGGGGCGACGCGGGTGGGACGGTGTCGGGACGAGAGGGAGCCCTCAGCGGCGGGCCGGCGGCGCCAGGTGCAGGGGCACCGGGCGCGAGGGGGTCGCCGCCCCCGCGCCCATCGGGACCCGCTCGGCCGGACCGGGGGGCGGCCCCTCCGGGCCCGGGGACTCCGCCGGGTTCTCCGGGCCCGGGGACTCCGAGGACTCCGGCAGGTCCGGCAGGTCCGGCGGAACAACCCCGGGGCCGGTTCCGGCGAGTTGTTCGGGCGGATCCCCGCTCCGGCCGGACCGGGCGGGGGAGGCGCCCTCGCGGCCCGACTCCACCGCCCCGGGAGCCGGGCCGGTCCGCCTCGACCGGTCGGCCGGGCGGGGGAGGGAGAACCACGCCCCCGGCCCCGGCT
>NZ_VKHT01000387.1 GCF_014141535.1 Streptomyces alkaliphilus
GGTCAGGCCGCGGTGGTGTAGGAGGTGTCGCCGGGACGGGGGGTGCCGTTGGCGGTCCCACCGCCGTTGCCGACACCGCCGCCGGAGGCGCTCCGGCGGTCGGTCTTCCGGCCGCGACGGGCGGCGGCGACCTCGCGGCGCAGGTCGGTGACGCGGTGCTGGTGCAGTCGGTACTCGAACATGTGTCCTCCCCCGGACGATGCGGCGGGCCGGCGCCCGAATGCGCCGAATCCCTGCCGACACTCACTCTTCCGGGTAAGGGGGGTCGGCCACATCGGGCACCTGCCGCATCCCGGGACCGCCCGGGGCCTTATGCCGGGGGGCCGAGGCCCGGACCGGGTGCCTTACCCGGGTCCTCCGGGGTAAGGCCCCGGTCCCGGAACGGGGTCCGGTCGCTCCCGGGGTCCCTCGGCGAGGGTGAGGAGCGCCGTACGGACCGAGGGGAGAAGCGCCTCCCCGCCGGCGACGATCTTCTCACCGGCCCCGAGGCGGGCCTCCGCCACCGGTGGGGTGATCCCGCCCGTGGCCAACGACTGATCGGCGGTCCCGGACGGGCCTCCCGGCGCCCGGCCGCCCCGGGCCCGGACGGGCCTCCCGGCGCCCGGCCGCCCCGGGCCCGGACACACCGGCCACGGCGCGGGGACGGACCCCGGCCGCCGGAATCACCCCCTCGGTGTTTCCCGGGGGCGCCGGTCCGGGGAACACCGGAGGGCCGGCACCCGTGACGGGTGCCGGCCCTCCGCGCGCCCGGACCGGGGCCGGGGTCAGCCCTGCACGCCCAGCCGCTCCAGGATCATTTCCCGGGCCCGGGCCGCGTCGGCCTGGCCCCGGGTGGCCTTCATGACGGCGCCCACCAGCGCGCCGGCGGCCGCCACCTTCCCGCCGCGCACCTTGTCGGCGATCGCCGGGTTGGCGGCGATCGCCTCGTCCACCGCGGTGCCCAGGGCGCCGTCGTCGGAGACGATGGCCAGACCGCGCCCGGCCACCACCTCGTCCGGCCCGCCCTCACCGGCGAGCACGCCCTCGATGACCTGGCGCGCCAGCTTGTCGTTGAGGGTGCCCTCGGAGACCAGCTCGGCGACCCGGGCCACCTGCTCGGGCGTGATGGGCAGCGCGATGAGGTCCACGCCCTGCTCGTTGGCGCGCCGGGCCAGCTCGCCGAGCCACCACTTGCGGGCGGCGGCCTGGTCGGCCCCGGCCTCGATGGTGGCGACGATCGGGTCCAGCGCGCCCGCGTTGAGCACCGACTGCATCTCGTGCGCGGTCAGGCCCCACTCCTCGCGCAGTCGGTTGCGACGCACCCGCGGCGGCTCCGGCAGGGAGACGCGCAGCTCCTCCACCCACGCCGGGTCCGGCGCCACCGGCACCAGATCGGGCTCGGGGAAGTAGCGGTAGTCCTCCGCCTCCTCCTTGACCCGACCGGAGGTGGTGGAGCCGTCCTCCTCGTGGAAGTGGCGCGTCTCCTGCACGATCGTGCCGCCGGAGGAGAGCACCCCGGCATGCCGCCGGACCTCGAAGCGGACCGCCCGCTCGACGCTGCGCAACGAGTTGACGTTCTTGGTCTCGCTGCGGGTGCCGAACTTCTCGCGGCCGTGCGGACGCAGCGAGAGGTTGACGTCGCAGCGCATCTGCCCCATCTCCATGCGGGCCTCGGAGACCCCCAGGGAGCGGATCAGCTCGCGCAGCTCGGCCACGTACGCCCGCGCCACCTCCGGTGCCCGCTCACCGGCCCCGACGATCGGCTTGGTGACGATCTCGATCAGCGGGATGCCCGCCCGGTTGTAGTCCAGCAGCGAGTGCGAGGCGCCGTGGATGCGGCCGGTCGCCCCGCCCACGTGCGTGGACTTCCCGGTGTCCTCCTCCATGTGCGCCCGCTCGATCTCCACACGGAAGACCTCGCCGTCCTCCAACTGCACGTCGAGATACCCGTTGAAGGCGATGGGCTCGTCGTACTGGGAGGTCTGGAAGTTCTTCGGCATGTCCGGATAGAAGTAGTTCTTCCGGGCGAAGCGGCACCAGCGGGCGATCTCGCAGTGCAGCGCGAGACCGATCCGCACGGCGGACTCCACGCCGGTCGCGTTGACGACCGGCAGGGCCCCGGGCAGGCCGAGACACACGGGGCAGGTCTGGCTGTTCGGCTCCGCCCCGAGGGCGGTGGAACAGCCGCAGAACATCTTGGTGGCGGTGCCGAGCTCGACATGGACCTCCAGGCCCATGACGGGGTCGAAGGACGCCAGGGCGTCCTCGTACGACACCAGGTCGATGACGGTCACGGGGTGCGTACCTCTCGGGTGGGCTGCTCTGCGGTCCGCGACCGCTCAGCTGTCGAACAGATCTGTGGATTCGTTGTTCATCCGGCGCAGCTCACGGGCCAGCAGGGCGACACCGCTGATCAGGGCCGCGGCGGAGATGATGCCGTCCACCAGTTCGAGGGTGTCGTGGTCGCGGCGGGCGGTGCGCAACTGCCGGACGACACCGACGACGCCGAAGAGCGAGGTGCCGATGGACAGGTAGGTGCCGGCCTTGGACTTCTTCTTGACGTTCACAGTGCTGGTGCCTCCTCGAGGATCGGGTGTCCCCAGCGTGCCCCGAAAGCGGCCTCGACGGCGGCTCCGACGCGGTAGAGGCGGTCATCCGCCATCGCGGGGGCGATGATCTGCAGCCCCACCGGCAGGCCGTCCTCGGGGGCCAGGCCGCAGGGCAGTGACATCGCCGAGTTGCCGGCGAGGTTGCTCGGGATGGTGCACAGGTCGGCGAGGTACATGGCCATCGGGTCGTCCGCCCGCTCGCCGATGGGGAACGCGGTGGTCGGGGTGGTGGGCGAGACGATGACGTCCACCTGCCCGAAAGCGCGCTCGAAATCCCTGGAGATCAGGGTGCGGACCTTCTGCGCGCTGCCGTAGTAGGCGTCGTAGTAGCCGGAGGACAGCGCGTAGGTGCCCAGCATGACGCGGCGCTTGACCTCGGGACCGAAGCCGGCCTCCCGGGTGAGGGCGGTGACCTGCTCGGCGGAGCGGGTGCCGTCGTCGCCCACCCGCAGGCCGTACCGCAGGCCGTCGAAGCGGGCGAGGTTGGAGGAGCACTCGGAGGGGGCGATCAGGTAGTAGGCCGCCAGCGCCTTGGTGAAGGACGGGCAGGACAACTCGACGATCTCGGCGCCGAGGTCGGCGAGCAGTTCCACCGACTCGTCGAAGCGCCGCATCACGCCGGCCTGGTAGCCGTCGCCGCGGAACTCGGTGACCACCCCGATCCGCAGGCCCTCGACCGAGCCGTTGCGGGCGGCCTCGACGACCGGCGGGACCGGTGCGTCGATGGAGGTGGAGTCGAGCGGGTCGTGTCCGGCGATCACCTCGTGCAGGAGGGCCGCGTCCAGCACGGTCCGCGCACAGGGGCCGCCCTGGTCCAGGGAGGAGGAGAAGGCGACCATGCCGTAGCGGGAGACCGCGCCGTAGGTGGGCTTGACGCCGACGGTGCCGGTGACGGCGGCCGGCTGCCGGATCGAACCGCCGGTGTCGGTGCCGATGGCCAGCGGCGCCTGCCAGGAGGCGAGGGCCGCGGCGGAGCCGCCACCGGAGCCGCCGGGGATGCGTGTGAGGTCCCACGGGTTGCCGGTGGGGCCGTAGGCGCTGTTCTCGGTGGAGGACCCCATGGCGAACTCGTCCATGTTGGTCTTGCCGAGCACCACGACACCGGCGTCCCTCAGCCGCTTGGTGAGGGTGGCGTCATAGGGCGGGATCCAACCCTCGAGGATCTTCGAACCGACGGTGGTGGGCACGCCCTCGGTGGTGAAGATGTCCTTCAGCGCGAGCGGGACGCCGGCCAGCGCGCCGAGCGGCTCACCGGCGGCGCGGCGCTCGTCCACCGCGCGGGCGGCGGCCAGCGCGCCGGCACGGTCCACGTGCAGGAAGGCGTGCACCTTCTCGTCGACGGCGTCGATGCGGGCCAGGTGGGCCTCGGCGACCTCGACGGCGGTGAACTCACCGGCGGCGATGCCGTCGGCGATCGCGGCGGCGGTCATCCGGGTCGGGTCCGGGGAGGGGATCCCGGTGGTCGTGTCGGTCATGGCGGTCACTCCTCCCCCAGGATCTGCGGCACCTTGAAACGCTGCTGCTCCCGGGCCGGGGCGCCGGAGAGCGCCTGGTCGGGGGTCAGGCCGGGGCGGACCTCGTCCGGACGCATGACGTTGGTCAGCGGCAGCGGGTGGGAGGTCGGCGGCACGTCCTCGTCGGCGACGTCGGAGACCGCGGCGACGGCTCCGATGATGTCGTCGAGCTGAGCGGCGAAGTGGTCGAGCTCTTCGTCCTTCAGCTCCAGACGCGCCAGCCGGGCGAGGTGGGCTACCTCCTCGCGCGTGATGCCGGGCATGTGGGGATCCTCTTGACTCGTTGAGGGGTGGTTTCGCGCCCAATCCTAGGCCGAGCCGAGGGGCGGACGCGCATCGGTTTGCCCGGCCGGTCCGGTGCGGCGGGACCCCGGCCCTCAGGGCCGGGCCGGGGTCCCGCCGCCGGTGGACTCGCGTCCCGGCGGGGGTACCAC
>NZ_VKHT01000388.1 GCF_014141535.1 Streptomyces alkaliphilus
CCCGGGCTCCCGGGCCGGCGTGGATCAGGCCGCCCCGGGGCAGTGGACGATCCGGGAGGCCGTCCGACCCCGGCGGGGAAGTCCCCCGGGGGATTTCCTGACGGTGTCGAGGGGTGAGGGGCGCCCGTCAGGAGGAGGGCCCCTCCGGGGCGCCGGCCGGCGCCCCGGAGGGGCCCGGGCCGGGGAGACCCGCGGGGGCGTCGCGGACGACCAGACCGTGGCCCTCGCGGGAAGCGGTGTAGGCGGCGTCCCGCCACCGGAGGAAGCGTTCCGGCGGCCCCAACCCGGGCAGGCTGTTGCCCCGCAGGTCGAAGCCGGGTGTGGCCCCGGTCGGGCCGCCCCGGGGCGGGTCGATGGTCAGCCATCCGAAGCCGCGCCAGGGCTCGTCGGCGGCTGCCGCGCACAGCAGCATCCGGGCCGGTGCCGCGCACAGGGCGGCGCGCAACGCGGCGAGATCGGCGGGAATCCGACGGCGCTCCCTCTCCCGGGGAACGGCGGCCAGTACCCGGTCCCGGCCGCCGACACGGTGGGCGAGGAGGCTGGTGTACGGGCCCGCGAAGGCGTCACGGCGCATCACGGGTACATGGCGCAGCAACCGACCGGGACGACTGGTGGTCAGCAGAAGGTCCAGATGACGGTCGGGGCCGGCGGCGTCGATCACCCGCAGACCGAGGCCGAGGCCGTCGGGCAGCCCCGGCGGCAGTCCCAGGGCCCGGGACCAGCGCACGGTCACCGCGTACCGGCCCGGTTCGTCGAGCCAGGGCACCCCCCAGCGGGGACCACCGGCGGAGGCCCCGGGGATCTCCAGGCCCCCCGGGCACAGCAGTCCGCCGGGGTGCAGGGCCGGGGCGCGCCGCCGCCGGGCCACCCCCCGCGCCAGGTCCCTCGGCAGGCCGGGACCGGCCGTGGAGTCGGTCCCGCCGTTCACCGCGGATCCCGGTGGTTGCGCCGGGACGACCGGGCGTCCCGTGCCCCCGCCGGCGTGGTGACACCGGTCCCACCGCTCCGCCACCCGACCATGTTCCGCTCCCTCCACCGGGCACCGGAGGCGCCGCCGATCATGTCGCACGAGTACCCCCGGGAGCGCCGGTGATGCCGGCCGGAGGGGGCCGTGCCGGCGTGCGAGGTGGAACGGATGGCCGCAGCATGGCCGGGTGGGACACGGACGAACGCCGGTGGAGCCGGCGGTGAGGAGGTGAACGGCATGGGTGGACGTCGCAAGCCGCGCAAGGGGGACCGGGTGGCCTGGAGCAGTCACGGCGGTGAGGCCGTGGGACGCGTGGAGGAGGAGATCACCGAGCGCACGGAGGCGGCGGGCCGCACCGTCGACGCCTCCCCGGACGATCCGCAGTACAGGGTGCGCAGCGAGAAGTCGGGGGGATCGGCCGTGCACCGGCCCGAGGCGCTGCGCCCGAAACCCGACCGCGGGTCGGGGGCGGACGGGGACGTCGAGGAGAAGGACGACTGACGATGGCCGATGAGGAGACCGAGGAATTCGAGGACCTGGTGAACATGACCGCCGGGGAGTTGGAGAAGTGGCTGGCCACCGAGGAGTCGAAATCGGTGGGGCAGAAGGACGGAGGTGGGGAGTCCACCGGGCACGCCTCCGGACGACGGATCGTGGAGATCCTGCGCTCCCGGCGCGATGACCTGGATGACGACGACCGGTCCCACATGCGGAAGGTGAACGGGTACATCCGCCGCCACCTGGCCCAGCGCCCCTCGGGGGATGTGGCGGACAGTCGCTGGCGGCACTCCCTGATGAACTGGGGCCACGACCCGCTCAAGGGGTGAGGCGCGACCGGGGCACGAGTCGGCCGCGCCCCGGTGGTGCCGGCCCGGCCGGGTACACATACGGTCGGCCTCGCGCGTCGTAACCGAGCGGCGGGTTGATGTCCGGGCAGCTCGGTCCCGTCGTTCGCGTGGTGATGGTGGGGAAAACGGACGGAACCGATCCCTCATTCCCGGTCCGGGGCCGCCGCCCGCGGGCCCCCGGCGACCCCGGGGCGGGAGCGGGCGTCCACGAAATACGCGCCGACGGTGGCCGCGAGGGTGGCGAAGACCCCCACCGAGTACACGGCCAACAGCACCTCGACCACTCTCGCCCACGGGTCCTCCCGGCCCAGCGGCGCACCGCTGATGGCGGCCATCGCGGTGGCGTGGAGGGCGTCTCCGAAGGTGGGGTAGACCGCGAAGCCGTGCAGCAGTTCCGAGCTGCCCAGCACCACGATGGCCGTCACCACCGCCAACCAGGAGATGCGGTTGCCCAACACCCTTCCGGCGGAACGCGAGGAACGCACGGTGGAGGAGAGCACCCTGCCGCCGCGCAGCACCCGAAAGGAGCGCACCAGACGCAGGATCCGCAGGAAGGGCAGGACCAGGAAGACGATCTGCCACCAGTTCCGACGCAGGAAACGCAGGCGTCGGGGGGCCGCGACCAGACGCACCACGAACTCGGCGACGAAGGCGCCCCACAGCACCCACCCGACCAGCGCGAGGACGGTACCGACCGGACTGTCAGGATGGGCCAGGCGCTCGCCGATGACCACGAACAGGAAGAGCAGCCCCAGCGCGCTCATCAAGGGGGTCAACCGATCCAAAAGCTGCTCGGCGAACGCCTCCCGCTCCGCGGCGGACCCGGGGAGACACCGCCATGACAACCGGCTCCTTTCCGACGTTCCCCCCGTGGTCCGCACCGGCACCCTGCCCCGGGCCGCCCCTGGCACACCACCGACGCGCCGCAGGGCACCGTGGCGGTCCGACCGAGCGGTGTTCGGGGGTATCCGGGTCGCTCCCCGGGGAGAAGAACCCACAGCGTGGTGTCCACGTGAACGACAGGGGCCCCGGGGGGGCGCCCCTCCCGGGAAGGAGATCGGACCGTGAGCCAGACCAGTGCCGGCACCGAGGGCAACGCCTCGTACGGCCGCAAGCCGTTCAAACGATCCGCGAGCCACTTCGCCGACCGGATCACCGCTGACGGGCGGGACGGTTGGCCCGTGGAGGCGGGTCGCTACCGGTTGGTGGTCAGCCGGGCCTGCCCCTGGGCGAGTCGGGTCCTGGTCTCGCGACGCCTTCTCGGTCTGGAGGAGGCGCTGTCCCTGGCGGTCACCGACCCGATCCAGGACGACCGCAGCTGGCGGTTCACCCTGGATCCGGACGGCCGCGACCCGGTGCTCGGCATCCGGTTCCTGCACGAGGCCTACGACGCGCGGGAGAGCGACTACCCGGGCGGCGTCAGCGTGCCGGCGATCGTGGACGTGCCCAGCGGAAAACTGGTCACCAACGACTACCAGCGGATCACCCTGGACCTGGCCACCGAGTGGACCGAGCTGCACCGCCCCGGCGCGCCGGATCTCTATCCGGAGGCCCGGCGGGAGGAGATCGACGAGGTCGTGGAGGGCGTCTACCGGGACGTCAACAACGGCGTCTACCGGGCCGGCTTCGCCTCGGACCAACAGGAGTACGAGCAGGCGTACGAGGGCGTCTTCCGCCGCTTGGGGTGGGTCTCGGAGCGTTTGCGGGGACAGCGGTACCTGGTGGGCGACACCATCACGGAAGCCGACATCCGGCTGTTCACCACGCTGGTGCGCTTCGACGCCGTCTACCACGGCCACTTCAAGTGCAACCGGTACAAGCTGACCGAGGACCCGGTGCTGTGGGGGTACGTGCGGGACCTCTACCAGACCCCCGGCTTCGGCGACACGGTCGACTTCGACCACATCAAGCGGCACTATTACGAGGTGCACACCGGTATCAATCCCACCGGGATCGTGCCGGTGGGGCCGGACCTCTCCGGGTGGCTCACCCCGCACGGCCGGGAGGAACTGGGCGGCCGACCGTTCGGGGACGGGACCCCTCCCGGGCCGCCGCCCGCCGGCGAGGAGATCCCGGCCGTGGGCCGTCCCTGACCCTCCGTTCCCCCTCCCGGGCCGGGTCCGCACCCCGCGTGCCCGGCCCGGTCCTCACCCCTCCCCGAGCCGGTTCTCGACCAGTTCGGTGATCTCGTCGCGCCGTTCGGCGGGGACCGCCTCCTGCTCGGGGGTGTTCCACACCAACGCGAAACGATCGACCCGTCGCCACTCCTCCCCGTGGAACTCGCCGTAACGGTTCACCCATTCCACCGCCACGTCATCGACGGGGAACTCGTAGACGGAGACCTGGTCGGTGACGAGGAGTCGCCGGCAATCCCGCTCGTGCGAATCACCACCGGCGGCCTCGTTGGAGCAGGTCGAGGAGTTGTCACGAACCTCCCCGAGATCCTCCCCGCCCGGTCCGGAGCGCAGGTCCTCCACCAGTTCCTCGGCACCGGGGCCGGCCGGGACGGGCGGTTTCGAGGGGGCCGGCGCGGAGGTGCCGTCCCCGCTCCCCGCCCCGCCACCCGCGCTGCACGCCGCGGTGAGGGCGAGCAGAACCACCGTCGTGAGCACCGTGCCTGTCCGTCGGATCCTCATGGGGCCACAGCCTGCCCCGAATCGGCGCGGAGGTCATCGTCGGGGACCACAACCTCCCCGGGATCTCCCGATCCCCCGGGACGCC
>NZ_VKHT01000389.1 GCF_014141535.1 Streptomyces alkaliphilus
CCCCCCGCCGTCCCTCCGACCCCCGCCCGCCCGCGGGCGGGGGTCGGAGGGACGGCGGACCCGGCGTCGTCACCGGCGCCGCCGGGGCGCCCGTCCCCGCCGACGCCCCCGAGAGGGGCGTCGGCGGGGACGGTACCGGTGGCTACCGACTGGTGCGTGCCGACCCGGCGGGGCCGGACGAACGCGCCCTCCCCGTCCCGGACGCCGGCCAGCGCGCGGTGGTTGAGCACACCACCGGTCCGCTGTTGGTCCTGGCCGGGCCCGGGACGGGAAAGACCACCACTGTGGTGGAGACGGTGGCCGAGCGCATCCGTCTGGGGACCGATCCCGAGCGCGTCCTGGTGCTGACCTTCGGCCGTCGCGCCGCCGTGCGGCTGCGCGACGCGATGGCCGCCCGACTCGCCCGCGCCGTCGCGGCTCCGGGACGCCCGCCCGCCGTCACCCCGATGGCGACGACCTTCCACTCCCTGTCCTGGGCCCTGCTCCGCGCCCACCGGGACCGCTCCCTGTACGCCGAGCCGCCCCGCCTGCTCTCCGGCCCCGAACAGGACCTCTTCCTCCGCGAGCTGCTCGCCGGCCAGGTCGAGCTGGAACGCGCCGGACGCGGCCGGACCTGGCCCGAGGAACTGCGGGCCTGCCTGACCACCCGCGGTTTCGCCGACGAGCTGCGGGCGGTGCTGGCCCGCAGCCGGGAACTGGGCCTGGACCCGGGGACCCTGGCCGGTTTCGCCCGCCGCGCCGGCCGCGCCGACTGGGAGGCCGCGGCCGACTTCCTCGCCGAGTACCTGGACGTCACCGAGCAGCAGGGCGTGCTCGACTACGCCGAGCTGGTGCACCGGGCCGCCCGTTTGGTGGAGGACCCCGCGGCGGGCGAGCGGATCCGCGCCGCGTACGACCTGGTGCTGGTGGACGAGTTCCAGGACACCGACCCCGCCCAGGTGCGGTTGTTGCGGGCGCTGGCCGGCGACGGCCGGGACCTGATCGTCCTGGGCGACCCCGACCAGTCCGTCTACGCCTTCCGGGGCGCGGACGTGGGCGGGATCCGGGAATTCCCCCGCGTCTTCCGCGCCCGCGACGGCCGACCCGCGCCCGTCGCCGTGCTGACCACCAACCACCGCGCGGGCGCCGCTTTGGTGGAGGTCTCGGGTCGGCTGACCGCCCGGATGCCGCTCGCCGGCCTGCCCGCCGACGCCGTCCGCGCCCACCGCTCGCCGGTCGCGGTCCGCGGGGGCGGTCGGGCACGGGTGCTGACCTTCCCCGGGCCCGGCGCCGAGACCGCCGGGATCGCCGACCTGCTGCGCCGCGCCCATCTGGAGGACGGCATGCCGTGGCGGGAGATGGCGGTGCTGGTCAGGGCCGGTGCCCGGTCCCTGCCCGCCGTACGGCGCGCCCTGTCGACCGCCGGGGTGCCGCTCCACGTGGACGGCGACGACCTGCCGCTGCGCCACGAACCGGCGGTCGCGCCGCTGCTCACCGCGCTCCGTGCCGCGGCGGTCCCCGACGGACTCGACACCGAAACCGCGTCGGAACTGCTGACCTCCCCTCTCGCCGGCTCGGACGCCGGTGAGCTGCGCCGTCTCGGACGCGCCCTGCGGGACGAGCAGCGGACCGCCGGCGTGGCCGTCCCAGCTCCTTCCGACGTCCTGCTGGCGCGGGCCCTCGCTGAACCCGAACGCCTGGTCGCCCACGGCGCCCCGGGGGTCGAGAGGCTGGGCCTGCTGCTGCGCAAAACCCGCGAACTCCTCGCCGGCGGCGGGACCGCCGAGGCGGCGCTGTGGGAGCTGTGGGACGGCACCGAGTGGCCCCGGCGACTGGAGCGGGCCGCCCGTCGCGGGGGTGCCGCCGGCCGCAACGCCGATCGGGACCTGGACGCGGTGTGCGCCCTGTTCGACGCCGCCGCCCGTGCCGAGGAGCGGGAGGGCGGCCGGGGCGCGCTCAACTTCCTCGCCGAACTCGAGTCGCACGACATCGCCGCCGACACCCGGGCCCCGCGGGCCCTGCGTCCGGACGCCGTCCACCTGATGACCGCGCACCGTTCCAAGGGCCGGGAGTGGTCACTGGTGGTGGTGGCGGGCGTGCAGGAGGGGCTCTGGCCCGACCTGCGGCGACGCGGTTCCCTGCTGGAGGCCGACCGGATCGGCCCGGACGGCCTGGCCGAGCCGCTGAGCCCCGCCGCGCTGCTGGTCGAGGAGCGTCGACTGTTCCACGTGGCCTGTTCGCGGGCCCGCGACCGCCTGGTGGTCACGGCGGTGCGGGGAGCCGAGGACGGTGACCAGCCCTCCCGCTTCCTCACCGAACTGGGGGTGGAGCCGGTGGACGTGACCGGACGTCCGCCCCGACCGCTGGCGCCGGGCCCCCTGGTGGCCGAGCTGCGCGCCACCACGGTGGATCCCCGCGCCTCGCGGGCGCTGCGCCGGGCCGCGGCCCACCGGCTGGCCCGCCTGGCGGCCCTGCGCGACGAGGAGGGCCACGCCCTGGTCCCGGCCGCCCATCCGCAGCGCTGGTGGGGCCTGCGCGAGCCCACCGACCCCGGTGTGCCGGTGCGGGACCCGAACGCCCCGGTGTCGCTCAGCGGCAGCGCCGTCGGCCGGTTGGTGGACCTGTGTTCCCTCCAGTGGTTCCTCGGACGCGAGGTGCACGCCGACGCCCCGGCCACCACCGCCCAGGGGTTCGGCAACGTCCTGCACGTGCTCGCCGACGAGGTGGCCTCCGGCGCCACCCCCGCCGACCTGGACGTGCTGATGGCCCGTCTGGACGGTGTGTGGGACGCCCTCGCCTTCGAGGCGCCCTGGCACTCCCGCCAGGAGCGGGAGCAGGCACGGACCGCCCTGGAGCGGTTCCTGCGCTGGCACGTCCGGCAGGGCGAGCTCGGTCGTCACCCGATCGGCAGTGAACGGGAGTTCGACGTCACGCTGCCCGCCGGCCCGCACCGGGTGCGGATCCGGGGGGTCGTCGACCGGGTGGACCGGGACGCCGAGGGACGGGTGTACGTGGTGGACTTCAAGACCGGCGGCTCCCCGCCGAGTCGGGCGGAGGCCGAGCGGGACCCGCAGCTGGCGGTCTACCAACTGGCGATGCGTCACGACACCGATCCGGCGGACGCTGCGGCGCGGTTGGGCGGCGCGGAACTGGTCCACCTGCGACAGGGGGCGCCCAGGGCCGAGGGGGGCCCGGAGCTGCCGCTGCTGCGGGTGCAGCCGGCTCTTCCCGAGGGCGCCGAGGGCCCCGCGGGCGACGCGGGGGCCGGGGAACCCGGCGACGACCGCTGGGTGGGCCGCCTGCTGGCCGAGGCCGCCGGTCGGGTGCTCGACGAGCGCTTCACCCCCGCGCCGGGTCGGCACTGCGGCCGGTGCGCCTTCCGGGGGGCGTGCTCGGGGCGGGCCGAGGGGCGGCACGTGGTGGAGTGAAGACGCCCGCCCCGGGCCTCGGCGCCCCCGGGTCGAGGGCGTTCCGGGCCGAGGGTGTTCCGGGAGTGGACCGCGCCGACCGGGGCAGGCGTGCACGGCCCGGCGGAGGCCGGCACTCGGTCGTCGGGGGCGGTCGCGGCCCGGCGCCGTCGGCGAGCCCGGGGGGTTCGTGCGGCACCGTGCGGGTGTGATCGGATGTCCTGGTTCTGTGAGCATGAGCAAGGGCGTTCCGGCCACCGTCCCCGGGCGGACCGAGGAACGCGTCCCCGAATGAGGAGCACACCCGTGAAAGCCAAGACGAGCATCCTGTCCGTCCTCGCCACCGGCGCGATGCTGGCGGGCGTCACCGCCTGCGGCGGCGGCGCGTTGGACGGCATGGACGCCGACGAGATCGCCGAGAAGGCCCGGACCTCCATGGCCGAGCTGTCCTCCCTGCGGATGGAGGCGGAGCTGGGCACCCCCGAGGAGGGCGGGGTCTTCGACGTGGCGATGTCCACCGACGGGGACTGCCGGGGCTCCATGAGCATGGAGGGCGCCGAGGTCGAGTTCATGGTCGTCGGCGGCACCTCCTACATGCGGGGCGACGAGTCGTTCTGGTCGCAGCAGGGCATGGACGGCGAGTCCATGCGCGAACTCGTCGGCGACCGCTGGATCGTCGCGCCGGAGGGTCAGGGCGGCTTCGCCGAGACCTGCCAACTCGACAGCTTCCTGGAGGACCTGAACAGTGACTCGGACGAGGACCGCGACTGGGAGCGCGTGGACGGGGAGACCATCGACGGCACCGAGACCGTCGGCATCACCCGCACCGAGGACGACGGCAGCACCGTCACCGTCTACGTCGCCGATGACGACGACGCCCACATCCTGCGCATGGTCAACGACAGCGAGACCGACGGCGGCACCGTCGAGTTCTCCGAGTTCGACGAGGACATCGACGTCGAGGCGCCGGCCGACGAGGACACCGTGGACTTCGCGGAGCTGATGGGCGCCTGAGAAAGTGTTGGGTAACTGATCGGTTGCTTGGTGTGATGTGCGGGTGGTGATCCTCGTGGCCGGGGCGGCGCGAGGATCACCGTCGTGTGTGTTTGTGTGTGCAAGCCCTCCTACGACTCGTCGTTG
>NZ_VKHT01000039.1 GCF_014141535.1 Streptomyces alkaliphilus
CACCCCGGCCCCCTCCAGCTCCCGCAGCGCGACCGACAGCGCCGTCATCCGGTCCCGCACCTCCACGTCCACCCGGCGGGCCTCCCGGTCCACCCGGGGCTCCCCGTCACCCAGGCGGGCCAGCAGCCGCACCGCCCCGACCAGGTCGCCGGTGTCGCGCACCACGACCTCCAGGCGGTCGCCGCCGCTCACCGCCTTCACCTGCTCCGGGGTGCCCTCGGCGACCACCCGGCCCGCGTCCAGCACGGTGATCCGGTGCGCGAGGCGATCGGCCTCCTCCAGGTACTGGGTGGTCAGCAGCACCGTGGTGCCGGCCGCCACGAGGTGCCGCACCGCGTCCCACATCCGGTTGCGGCTGCGCGGGTCCAGGCCGGTGGTGGGCTCGTCCAGGAACAGCACCTCCGGCAC
The DNA here is from genome assembly GCF_014141535.1 of Streptomyces alkaliphilus. Lineage (GTDB taxonomy): Bacteria > Actinomycetota > Actinomycetes > Streptomycetales > Streptomycetaceae > Streptomyces > Streptomyces alkaliphilus. The sequence continues at coordinate 409 of NZ_VKHT01000039.1, forward strand.
CCGCACCAGGCTCACGGCCAGGTCCAGGCGCCTTCGCATCCCGCCGGACCAGGTGCCGGCCGACCGGTTGGCGGCGTCGGTGAGTTCGTACTCCTCCAGCAGTTCATCGGCCCGGCGCCGTGCCCGGCGGTGCCCCAGCTTCGCCAGTCGGCCGAACATCACCAGGTTCTGCCGGCCGCTCAGCGTCTCGTCCACCGCCGCGTACTGGCCGGTCAGCGCGATCCGGGCCCGTACCCCCTCCGGCTCGCGCGCCACGTCGTACCCGCACACCAGCGCCCGACCGCCGTCCGCGCGCAACAGCCCGGTGAGCACCCGCACCGTCGTCGTCTTGCCCGATCCGTTGGGCCCCAGCAGGCCGTGCACCGTGCCGGCCCGCACCCGCAGGTCCAGGCCGCGCAGCGCCTCGTGTCCCCGGAACCGCTTGCGCAGCCCCTCGGCACGGATCGCGGCCCCCGCCCCCGTCCCCGGGTCCGGCGGCGCGTGCGCCGTTGTCGCCTCGGTCATCCCCATCACCCCAAACCGTGTACGTCGTACACTTTGGTATACACCATACACTATTTTGGGGTGTGCGCGACCGTCCGGCGGGAACAGCCGCCTAGGATGGGCGCGACCGGACGCCGACGAACGCCGACGGACGGCCACCGATCGGGACACGAGAGCGAGGCGGCGAACATGGGCTCCCCCGGCACCGGCGGGCGCGGCCCCGCCCACACCCTCGACCTGCTGTGGGGCACCGTCCGACCGGGCCGGCGCGGTCCCCGGGGCGGCCTGAGCGTCGAGGCGGTGGTGCGCGCGGCGATGGACCTCGCCGACGCCGAGGGCCTGGCCGCCGTCTCCATGCGCCGGGTCGCCGAATCCCTGGACGTCACCACCATGTCCCTGTACCGGTACGTCCCCGGCAAGGACGACCTGTGCGACCTCATGCTCGACGCCGCCTCCGGCACCCCCGACACCGCCGATTGGCCGGACGACTGGCGGGGCGCGCTGGAGCACCTCGCCCGCGACATGCGAGCCCTCTTCCGACGCCGACCATGGGTCCTGGAGATCCCCATCAGCGGCCCACCCCTGGGCCCCAACAACCTGGCCTGGATGGAGGCCGGACTCGCCGCGATGCGGGACACCGCCCTCGACACGGGCGAGCGGATCCGCCTGCTGATGCTCCTCACCGGACACGTCCGCTCCGAGGGACAGCGCGATCTGTCCATGGAACGGGCCGGCGCCCGCACCGGCGTCGCGCCGCGGGAGTGGGGCCGGGTCTACGGGGAGATGCTGGGTCGCGTCCTGGCCGACGAACGCTTCCCCACCCTCGCCCGGCACGTGCGCGAGGGCATGTTCGACAGCCCTCCGAACGCCGACCCCGAGGAGGACTTCGAGGCCGGCCTCGCCCTCCTCCTCGACGGCGTCGAGGCCCTGCTCGCCCGCCGCGCCGCCGCCGGTGACGACGAGGGCCCTGCGACCGGCTGAGCGGCCCGGCCGGGCCGCCGCCTTCGCCGACCACTACGTCCGGGCCCGGGCCGGCGACGACGACGCCCTGGCCGCCTTCGGTCCCCGCGACGGCCGCCCCACCGGCCCCTGATCCGCCGCCGGGCACGGGCTCGAGCCGGGGTCAGCGGGCCGACACGGTTTCCACCCCGGCGCCCGGGACCCCGGCGTCCACCGGGAAGCCGGGGTGGACTTCCGTTCGATCCGAGGGATTACGGCTCCTCGCCGAAGACGCGCCGGAATGCCTCGGCATGGAGGACGCCGGCCTCCCGGCCCCGGGCCCGCCGTGCGCGGGAGGCGAGCAGTGCGCGCCGCTCCTCCGGGTCCAGTGCGTCAATCGGGACTTCCCGCACCACCGGTGACCATCCCCGGGCGACGGGAGACCCCGGTTCCCCGGTGGCGGCTCCGCCCCGAATGCCGGAGGTGTCGATTTCCATCACGGGAAAAGTGTGCCCGCCCGCGCCCGCTTCTCCTCCCGCCCGGGCCGGGCCGTGCTCCGTCTCCACTCGGAGACCACCGGCCTTCGTCCCGTAACCGTCAACCCGCCTTACCACCTGAAAGAGCGAAGCCGCTTTCCGGCTTCCCCCGAGGTTCGTGGAAGTCCGCCCCCATCGATGAACCCCTCGAAGGCCCGAAACCCCGGGGGACAGCGGCGAGAGGGGGTGTCGTCATCCCTGTCCGCCGTTTTCGGCCCGGGTTGAACCCTCCCGAGCGGAGTGGTCCGTCCCGGGGTGGGGAATCCGAGGTTCGGGGCCTCACGCGGACAGGCCGGAGGCGGGGTCGTCGGCCTCGCCCGGGGCGGTGCGGGCCGCGCGGGTCTGCCGGGCGCCGATCCACCACTTGAACGGGAGGATCAGGGCCCACAACAGCATCCCCGCACCGGGCGAGAGCAGGGCGAGCGGGATCGACGCGGCGAAGAGCGCGGCCGTGGCCCCCATGTCCAGCACCGCCAATCCCACCATGTCGCCCGGCACGCCGGGACGGGCACGTTTCCGGGAGGACGACTCGGCGACCGTTTCGGGCGCCCGGGCCCGGCGGGCCCGCCACAACAGGGCCAGGTGCACCCCGTTGATCGCCGCCACCGCCGCCGCGTACAGCACGACGGCCACCGACTCGGTGCCCCCGTACTCCGCGAGCAGGGCGGTGGGAAAAGGCACGAGGGCGATCAACCCCAGGCCGAGCAGAACGAGGTGGACCGCCCCCGAGTCCAACCGGGGGAGGACCGTCAGCACGTAGTGCTGGTCACGCCAGAACTGCGCCAGCACCGCGAAGCTCAGCGCGTAGGCGCCGAGGTTGGGCAGGGTGTCGCGCAGTTCGGCGTGGAACGTCTCGGCGGACAGGCCCGGCGGCACCGACAGGTCGAGGACCAGCAGGGTCATGGCGATGGCGAACACGCCGTCGGACAGGGCCGCGAGCCGCGCCCCGCCCCGATCGGGTCTCCCGGGGGGCGTCGGCGTATCGTCCACGCCGTCACGGTAGGACCGGCCGGCGGCCCGGGCCCGCCCCCACCGGCGGACGCGCGCACCGCACCACCCGAACGGTGGGCGGGTGGGGGAGTCCCCCGGCGACGCCCCTCGGGCCACGCGACGGGCCTCCACCCGTTCTCGACGTGCGAGGAGAGAGCCCCTCCCGGGCGCGGGATCCGCCTCTCAGGAACGGTCGCCGGGGGTGGGGACGGCACCGAGCGACGTCATCAACCCCATCACATCGGAGACGACCCAGTACTCGGCGAGGCGGTCGCCGGCCACGCGGAAGAGGTCCTGTCCGACGAACGAGACCCGGGTGCCGGCGGGCGCCGTGGCACCGGGAAGGCCTCCCCGGTAGGTGCCGTGGAAGGTCCACCGCGCGGCGACCATGTCCGACCCGAGGACCGGGCCGGCGTCCAGGGTCGTGTCGATGTCGGAGAAGAGGTCCCGGGTGCGTCGGATCTGCTCCACGGCCTCATCCGGGCCGTGCACGTCGAGCTCGGGCCAGTGGCCCCTGAAGTCCGGGGCGAGGATGTCATCGGCGACCGCGAGGTCACCCCGCCACAGGTCGAAGAGCCAACGGTGATACAGGCTTTCGGGATGCGTCATCCCCTCATGGTGCACATCCCCGACCCGGGGGCCACGACGGACACGGCGGGGCGCTGTTCCCCACCGGGCGGTCACAAGGACCCGTCCCCGCCGATCTCGTCCATGAGCATCCGCAGGGTCAGGGAGTGCTTCTCGGCAGGAAGTCGATCGAGGGCGGAGCGGGGGTACGCGGTGCCGCCCGTCCGGTCCCCGGCCCGCTCCTCCACCCACGGGGGGACACACGCACCGCGCCCCGAACGGTGGGCGGGCGGGAGTGTCCGTCGGCGGCCCGGCGAGGGGTGACTGCCCCTCTTCACGCCTCGCCGAAGGACGCGCCGGGGAGACAGCATGCGCGCGCTCGGTCAATACGGAAACGCTCTCACGAAGGGTGAGGGCGTTTGGCTACAAGGAAGTACTCGATGAACACCTCGATGCCAAAGGCCGATCCTGTGGCGAGCGTGCCGCTTGTCACCGACCCCAACGTCTTCAACCGGTTTTCCGCAACCTCACGCGCAGTCATGGCCAACGCGGTGGCGCCTCGTTTGTTCAGTGAGCGGGATATCTCCGAGGCGTACTTGACCACCGGGGTGGGTTGAACCGGGGCGCTTATCGGATGGGTCAGCAACAAGAGGGCGAATACCTGCGCTTCACCGCCACCCGCCTCGCAAGCCTTGGCCAGATCTTCCTCCACCTTCTGCCCGTACTTTTCGACGGTTTTCCGTCCCGCCCCGTCAAAGTCGCAGGTATAGGCAGCCTTCATCTCTACGACAGCCAAGGCCTTGTGGCCGTTCTCCCGGAGAACGGCCAGATCGGCACGTGCACGGTTCCTCTTGGCCCCCGGACACGTCCGCCTGCGTGGGTATGGTGACATCCACTCGCGTGCGATGACACATCCGGTTAGCTGCGTTGTGCAGGATCCAGGCCAGCCGGTCGCGTATCGGGTGCTCAGGCTTTGAAGTGAGGGCCAGGTAAGCAAGTTCTCCGGGGGCGAAAGTCCTGCTCGCCTTGACGGGGAACCGTGTGAGAGTATCGGCGGATATATCAACCCTCCCCGCATTATCGTGACGGGTGAGGATGTCGGTGGTTCTTCCCGAAAATTTTCTTGTCACGGAGACCCGTCCCCGCCGATCTCGTCCATGAGCATCCGCAGGGTCAGGGAGTGCTTCTCGGGAGGAAGTCGTTCGAGGGCGGAGCGGGCGTACGCGGTGCCGCCCGTCCGGTCCCCGGCCCGGGCGAGCATCAGCCCGCGATGCATCTCCAGGTGCGTGGCGAACCTCGGCAGCGACTCCGGCAACTCCCGATGAGCCGCCTCCTGTGCCTCCACCGCCCGCTTCTCCTCACCCAGTCGGGCGAGGAGCAGGGACATGAAGACGTTCATGCGCCACCAGGGCACCGCGTAGTCGCTGGTTTGTTCTCCCGAACCCGTGGCGTCGAAAACGCGCAGACCCTCCTCCATGAGGCTCAGGGCGGTGGCCCGATCCCCTCGGATGGCTGCCGCGTGGGCCTTGCCCATGATCGCGTTCAACAGCCCGAGAGAGGGTTTGTCGCTGATCGCCATGGCCTGATCGGCGAGCACGTCGGCCACGCCGAGAGACGCCCCCTCGTAGCCGAGGGCGATGGCCGCACGGCCCCGCACCCACACCCGGGCCCGGTCGTCCCCGGACTCGTCCGCCGCCCGGGCGGCCATGCGGTACCACGTCACGGCCTGCGAGCCGTCCGACCCCGGAAAGGTTTTGGCGTAGAGCGTCATCAGTCGTGAGGCCACCGACCACAGCCGGGGATCGTCGAGTTGCTGTTGCACCACAACCAGTTCCCCCGAGACTCGGCGTCGGATGTCGCCGGCTCCGAGGCTCATGTACTCCGTGCCGTACGCCGCCAGTTTCTCCTCCCAGTCGTCCGGACCGGGGCCGCCGCGAAGCCGGGCGGCGAAGCCCGTGAGGAGAAGGTCGGAGGCGACCACGGGGGCTATGGCGCCGGCAGCCGCGTCACCAAGGAACTTCCGTCGCTTCACTTCACCCTCCAGTACGGCCAGGGGCACATCGAGCACAGCCGAGAGGCATCGCAGGTAGAACGGGCCGGGCGCCACTTTGGAACGCTCCCACCTGCTGATGTACTCCCGGGTGAGGTTCGTGTCGAACGCGCGGTTCAGCTCCGAGGCGAGGCGGCCCTGACTCCATCCCCGCGCTTCCCGTAGGTCCTTGATCAGACACCCGATGGTCATGCGTTCATCCTGCCCCCGACCAGCTTACGGAAAGAGCGCGCACGGTGACAGCGGGTTGATTGCCCCTATGGATGCCCCTGGTGCCCCGGCGGAGTCCCCGCGAAAGTGAAGTCACTACTCATGGCTCACAGGAGCGACACTCATGGTTACTTTCGGGTTGCTCGACGGCACCTCCGGGATGGTGGCACCACGGAGGGACATCCCCACATCGATCCGCCTCGACCCCACCACCGATGGTTCCCTCCTGGACGAGCGGTACGAGGCGCTGAGGCGGCGGGTGCTGGAGCACCTGCGGGTTCTCGGCGAGGGCGCGGGAAGCCGGGCGGGTGGTGCGCGACCGGTGGCGGTCCCCGCCGGTTACTGGTGCGAGGCGGTGGCCCGGTGCGCCGACGGGGAGGGGGAGTGGCTGCTCGCCGGCCACTGCGCCGAGCACCCGACGGAGGCGCTGCGCTGGTTGCGCGACCGGGCCCGGCGGCTGGCCGACGCCCTGGACCCGCCGTGGACGGGCGAACTCCCCGCCCCGGAGCACGGTGGCTCCGGGGCCGGGTGGTTCCTCCGGTGTTGGTTGGGCGATCGGCGGCGACAGGCCGCGCAGGTAGCCGTGCTGACGGCCGGTCGGTGGGTCGGGGTCGACGGGGTCGGGACGGACCGGGTGTGCGGAGGGCGTGAGGTCGAGGTCCGTTACACCCTCTCCTGCCGTCCGCTCCCGGTCCTCCGGAGGTGGGGCGACCCCGTGTCGGGGCTCCTCCGATGACCGGGCTTCACCGGGCCTCGGCATCCGTCGTCCCTCCCTCCCCTGCCGGAGCGGCGTCGCTGCGGGGAGGTGTGACGGGAACCGTGGGGTGTGCCGGAAGGAGCCGGGGCGCGTCGGCCCGTGGGCCGCCGACTCACCTCATGCCCCGGGTCACCACACCGTTCGTGAACCATCCGATCACCGAGAAGGAGAAGAGACATGACGATCACGCACGCGGAGCAGGTCACGGAGACGAGCCTCATCGATCCCGACCTCCGGGCACAGCTCATCGCGGATGTGCGCAGCGGTTGGCCCGACCTCACCGACGACATGGGTGAGCGTGGGGTGAACCAGATGGTGGCCTTCCTGGCCACCGGCGCCCGCACCACCGAGGTGCTGACCCCCTCACGGCGGGTGGATGAGTTCTGGCACCGGTTCATCCTGCGGACGCGGGAGTACGCCGCGTTCTGCGAGGCGTTGGGAGCCGGTTTCATCCATCATGTTCCCGAGCCCGCCGGGCAGGTCGCCCCGGTTGGGGGACGTGCCGCCATGGAGCGGACCACGACCGCGATCGCGGCGGCCGGGTTCGTCCTCGACGCCGAGTTCTGGCCCGGCCCGGCCACGGCGGAGTGCCACCAGTGCCATGCCGGATGCGCCGACAGCCCTGTTGGGAAGTAGGCACTCACCCGGACGGTGCGGCTCGCCCGGCGACCGCCGGGCGGGCTCAACCGGTGAAACCGAGATGGAAGGCGCATGACCGACTCCCGCAGTGCCGCATGGGACGCGTACGCCCGCCGCAAATCCCCGCGACGCCGGACGAACGCCAGGGGGGAGACGACGTGGTTCAACTGGACCCAGTACCCGGACCACGGCCCCGGCACCGAGGTGCTGGCCGTCGGGTCCGGGGATCACGTGCTCGATTTGGGCTGCGGAACGGGGGGCAACGCGGCACATCTGGCGACGCTCGGTGTGCGGGCCGTCGGCGTCGACTTGTCGGCCGCCCGGCTCGCCGGGGCGCGTGAGCGGTGGGCGGATGCGGAGGGGATGGAACTGCACCGGGGCGATGCCCTGGCCTTCCTCGCCGCCGCCACCACTCCGTACCGGGCGATCTACTCGGTGTTCGGCGCGGCGTACTTCACCGAGCCCCGCCTGATGCTCCCCGCTGTCCACGGGCGTCTCGTCCCCGGCGGGGTCTTCGCCCTCTCGCAGTATCCGCCGGTGGAGGGGTGTTACGGCTGCCAGGCGTCGTACATCCCGCGCGGATTCGACGAGGACCCGGCGATCGTCAAACGGTGGGACCACCCGCCGGAGAGCTGGATCGCGATGCTGGAGGAGCACGGCTTCCGGGACGTGACCGCCGGTGTCCTCCCCGCCCCGGCGCGCGGTCGGCGCCGCATCGGCACCCTGTTGGTGCGGGGGGTGCGTGTCTGAGGGAGACCCCTCCGGGGAGACACGCCCGGGCCGGGCCGGTGTGACGGATGTGACGACGAAGCCCCGGCCGGGAGGCCGGGGCTTCGTCCCGTGACATCGGAGCCGCGCGGGCGCCGGGAGGGCCGCCGGGCGGCGAACGGTGTCGGTTACGGCAGGTTGCGGGCCATGACGATCCGCTGGACCTGGTTGGTGCCCTCGTAGATCTGCGTGATCTTCGCGTCGCGCATCATGCGCTCCACCGGGTAGTCGCGGGTGAAGCCGTACCCGCCGAGGAGCTGCACCGCGTCGGTGGTGATCTCCATCGCGGCGTCGGAGGCGTAGCACTTGGCCGCCGCGCCGAAGAAGGTCAGCTGCTCGTCGGAGCCCTTCCCGGTGCCGATCGAGACCCGCTCGGAGCGGGCCGCCGCCGCGTAGGTCAGCTGGCGGGCCGCCTCCAGCTTCATCGCCATGTCGGCGAGCATGAACTGCACGCCCTGGAAGTCGCCCACCGGCTTGCCGAACTGCTTGCGCTCGCGCACGTAGCCCTTGGCGTAGTCCAGGGCGCCCTGCGCGATGCCCAGCGCCTGGGCGGCGATGGTGATGCGGGTGTGGTCCAGGGTCTGCATGGCGGTGGCGAAACCGGTGCCCTCGCCGCCGATCATGCGGTCCGCGGGGACGCGGACGTTGTCCAGGTAGACCTCGCGGGTGGGGGAGCCCTTGATGCCGAGCTTCTTCTCGGGGGCCCCGAAGGAGACGCCCTCGTCGCCCTTCTCCACCACGAAGGCGGAGATGCCCTTCGAGCGCTTCTCCGGGTCGGTGACGGCCATCACGGTGTAGTACTCCGAGACGCCCGCGTTGGTGATCCAGCGCTTCACGCCGTTGAGCACCCAGTGGTCCCCGTCGCGCACGGCGCGGGTCTTCATACCGGCCGCGTCCGAGCCGGCGTCGGGCTCGGAGAGGCAGTAGGAGAACATCGCGTCGCCCTTGGCGAGCGGCCCGAGGTACTTCTTCTTCAGATCCTCGCCGCCGGAGAGGATCACCGGCAGCGAGCCCAGCTTGTTGACCGCCGGGATCAGCGAGGAGGAGGCGCACACCCGGGCGATCTCCTCGATGACGATGACGGTGGCCAGGGCGTCCGCGCCGGCGCCGCCGTACGCCTCGGGGACGTGGACGGCGTGCAGGTCGTTGGCGACCAGGGCGTCCAGCGCCTCCTGCGGGAAGCGGGCCTCCTCGTCGACGGCGGCGGCGTGCGGGGCGATCTTCGCCTCGGCGAGCGCGCGCACCGACTCGCGGAGCATCTCGTGCTCCTCCGCCGGTCGGTACAGGTCGAAGTCTGCGGCTCCTGCCACGGCTCTCACTCCCCGGGAGATGTTCATGCTAGTGACCGTTAAGTAACCTGATTCTAGGAGGTCGGCCGGGACGGGGACAGGTGAGTTCGCCGACATCTCCGCGGTCTATGCTCGTGCGGCGCACACCCGATCGCATGTCCGGGAGACCACATGACCGCGTCCGCCACCCCCTCGCCCGAGGTCCCCGAGGTTCCGGGGCTTCCGGGGGAGTCCGGTGTCGTTCCCACTCCCTCGGCGCCCTCGGCGATCGACGCACTGCCCGACGAGGCCACCCGTGTCGCCCCCCGGATCACGGTCATCGGCACCGGATACCTCGGTGCCACGCACGCGGCGGCCATGGCGGAGCTGGGCTTCGAGGTGCTGGGCCTGGACGTGGTGCCGGAGAAGGTGGAGTTGCTCTCCCGGGGTCGGGTGCCGATGTACGAGCCCGGCCTGGAGGAGCTGCTGCGCCGGCACGCGGCCGGTGTCGAGGGTTCGACCGGCCGGCTGCGCTTCACCACCTCCTGGCGGGAGGTGGCGGACTTCGGCGACGTCCACTTCGTGTGCGTGAACACTCCGCAGCGGCACGGCGAGTACGCCTGTGACATGTCTTACGTGGACGCCGCGATCGACTCCCTCGCCCCGCTGCTGGAGCGTCCCGCGCTGGTGGTCGGCAAGTCCACCGTGCCGGTGGGCAGCGCGGCCCGGTTGGCCGACCGGCTGCGGGAGCTGGCCCCGGCGGGCCCCGGGGTGGAGCTGGCGTGGAACCCGGAGTTCCTGCGCGAGGGCTTCGCGGTCGAGGACACCCTGCACCCGGACCGGGTCGTGATCGGTGTCGAGCCCGGCGGCCGGGCGGAGGAGCTGCTGCGCCGGGTGTACGCCACGCCGATCGCGGAGGGTTCGCCGTTCGTGGTGACCGACCGGCCGACCGCCGAGCTGGTGAAGACGGCCGCGAACGCCTTCCTGGCGACGAAGATCTCCTTCATCAACGCCATGGCCGAGGTGTGCGAGGCGGCCGACGGCGACGTGGTGCGGCTGGCCGAGGCCATAGGGCACGACGACCGGATCGGCGCCAAGTTCCTGCGCGCCGGGATCGGGTTCGGCGGCGGCTGCCTGCCCAAGGACATCCGGGCCTTCATGGCCCGCGCGGGCGAGCTGGGCGTGGACCAGGCGCTGACCTTCCTGCGCGAGGTGGACTCGGTCAACATGCGCCGCCGCGCGCACATGGTGGAGCTGACCCGGCAGGCGGTGGGCGGCTCGATCCTCGGCACCCGGATCGGCGTGCTGGGCGCGGCCTTCAAGCCGGACTCCGACGACGTGCGGGACTCGCCGGCCCTGAACATCGCCGGTCAGCTGCACCTCCAGGGGGCGCAGGTGACCGTGCACGACCCGAAGGCGACGGAGAACGCCCGGCGGCTCTTCCCGACCCTGACCTACGCGGGGAGCGCGGAGGAGGCGGTGCGCGGCGCGGATGTGGTGCTGCACCTCACCGAGTGGCGCGAGTACCGGGAGCTGGACCCGGCCGCGCTGGGGGAGGCGGTGGCGCACCGTCGGATGCTGGACGGGCGCAACACCCTGGACCCGGAGGTGTGGCGGAAGGCCGGCTGGACCTACCGGGCGCTGGGCCGCCCGACGGTCTGATCGGTGCGGGTCCCGGGGCGGCCCGGGGCCCGGCGCGGTGCGGGGGAGGCGGTGATAGCCGTCCCCTCGGGGCCGGGAGGTCGCCGGGCCGCCGGGCGCGGGGACGGAAGAGCCCGTCGTCCCGCGGACCCCCGCGGGGGTCCGCGGGACGACGGGCCGGAAGGAAGGACGGGACCGGGCGCGGAGTCCGGTCAGGGGCCGGCGGGAGAGCCGGCGGCCGGATCAGGCCGCGGCGCCGAGGCCCTCTTTGACGGCGGCGCGCCAGGCGGCGTAGAGACGGCCGAGTTCGGCGCGCTCGGCGGCGCCCCAGGGACGGGACCCGTGCCGGCGCACATAGTCGCGGATGGCTTCGTTCGCCGCTGCCGCGTCGGTGGTCGCAGCGGTCGTCCGGGGCCCGGTGGGGCCGCTCGGAAGCGATGCGGATTCGGTCGGCATGTCTTCGAGGTTAAACCCCGGCACCGACACGAATCGTCGATTCACGGTGCGACTTCCCTCACGTCCGTTCGGGTGATGGACGTGCCCCGACCGGCCCTTACGGTCTTCCGGCGGGTCCTCAGCCGTCGCGCCGGCGGGCCCGGTAGGCCCGCATCTTGGCCCGGCTGCCGCACACCCGCATGGAGCACCACCGGCGACGACCTGCCGGACTGCGGTCGTAGTAGGCCCATCGGCAGTCCGTCGCCTCGCACGCCTTCAGGCGTCGCCAGCTCCCCTCCCGCACGCCCTCCGCGACGGCGGCGGCGACGCGGGCCGTGACGAAGGACACCCCCCGCAGGTGGTCCACGGGCACCAGATCGGCGGCGCCCCCGGGGCCCACGCGCAACAGCAGGGGGCCGGCGCCCAGCAGTCGGTTGAGTTCGGCGGTCGGGTCGGCCGCGGAGCCGTTCGCGGCGCCGGCACCGGTCCGGGCGGGGACGGCGGTCGTCGGGAGGTGCCCGGCGTGGACCAGCAGGACGGCGCGCAGGGCTTCCCGGAGCCGGGCGAGTTCGGTGATCTCCCCGGCGGGCAGGCGCGGTAGGCAGTGGCGTTCGAGGAACTCCGCCGTGTCCCCGGGCGATGCCAGGACATCCCGGCCCGACTCCACGTCCAGGGTGTTCACCAGCTCCTGGACCAGGGCCAGTCCGCCCGGGGCGTTGTCCGCGCTCACGCCTCCCACGGTACCGGTTGCGCCGTTACCTCATGGTGGGGATGATGGGGTAACTCATTGCCTCATCAGGGCGAGCAGGGGTAACGATGGTTCGTGAAGCGAGTGGGAGAGGGCGTGAGGTGTCGTGGCCATCGCGACGATGGGAATCACCGTGCTGGACTGTCCGGACCCGAAAGAACTGGCCGACTTCTACGCGGCCGTCCTGGACGGCACCGTCGAGGGCGGCCCGGGGGACGAGTGGGTGACGGTGAGCACCCCGGACGGCGCGAAGCGCCTGGGATTCCAGCGCTCGGAGGGCTACCGGCCGCCGGAGTGGCCCTCCACCGAGCACGGGCAGCAGCTTCACCTGGACCTCTACGTGCCCCGGGACCGGATCGACGAGGCCGAGCGGCAGGTCATCGACCTCGGCGCCCGCCCGGTGCGGGGCGATGACGACGGCAAGCTGGACTTCCGGGTCTACCTCGACCCGGTCGGCCACCCCTTCTGCCTCTGCACCTGCTGACGCGAACCCCGGAACGCCGCGACGCGCGGTTCCCACCCCCGTTCGGAGGGAGGGGAACCGCGCGTCGCGGCGTTCCCGGAGAGGGTTTCCCGGAGCGCGGGGGGAACGGGCCCCTCAGTCGTCGGTGACGGTGATCGGCTGGTCCCGGCGCACCTGCTCGAAGAGCTGGGCGGCCCGCTCCTCGTCCCACAGCACCGCCGACCCCTTGTCGGTGGAGAAGCCGGGGTTGGCGACCGGCACGTTCATCTGCGTGCCGCCCGACCCCTGCACCCCGCGCAGCGCCAGGAACATCTGCGCCAGTCGGAAGGGACCCATCGACTCGTCCACCACCAGCGACTCCAGGCTGGCACCCATCGTCGGGTAGAGACGGAAGGGGTTGAGCAGGGTGCTCGGTGAGGCCACCTGGTCGCCGAGCGCGCCCAGGAACTTCTGCTGGTTCTTCGTCCTGCCCAGGTCGCCCATGGCCTCCTGGTAGCGCTGCCGCACGAAGGCCAGGGACTCCGGACCGTTCAGCGTCTGGCAGCCCTCGGCGAAGTCCGCGCCGGAGTTCTTGTCCTGGATCGGGGCGTCGAAGCACATCTCCACGCCACCCAGCGCGTCCACCACGTTGGCGAAGCCGCCGAAACCGATCTCCGCGTAGTGGTCGATGCGCAGGCCCGTGTTGTGCTCCACGGTGCGCACCAGCAGTTCCGGCCCCTCGATGGCGTAGGCGGCGTTCAGCTTGTGCTGCTGCTCGGGGATCCGGTTCCCGGAGGACGAGCCGGTGAACTCGGGGATGGTCACCCACGAGTCGCGCGGCAGGCTGATCAGCGAGCTGCCGTGGTCACCGGTGTGCAGGATCATGATCGTGTCAGCCCGGGAGCCCTCGGCGTTCCCGGTGCGCATCTCCCGGCGCTCCTCCGCGCTCAGGCCCTCGCGGCTGTCGGTGCCCACGATCAGGTACGTGGTGCCGCGTCCGCTCTCGGGCCGCTGCTCCACGGCGGCGAGGTCCACCTCGCGACGCATCTTGGAGTCCGCCCAGAAGTAGGTGCCGACGCCGAGCACCAGCACCAGCAGGATCAGGAGTATCAAGCCGCGCTTTATTCGCTGTCCCACGCCCGCCCGCCCCCGGTACCCGTCGTCGTATCCGTCGTATCCGTCGCGACCCCCGTGGCCGCGGTCGTCGTACCGGTTGTCATAGTGGTCGTCCCGGTACCCGGCCCGGTCGTATCCGTCGTCCCGGTACCCGGCCCGCCCGTATCCGTCGTCGGGGTGGCCGTCGTACCCGCCGTACCCCCCGCGGCTCTGCCGCGGCACCGAGCCGCGCACGTGCGGCATCACCCGTGCCTGTTCCGGATGCGGGGGACCGCGAC